>CASEVW010000034.1 GCA_949291395.1 uncultured Oscillospiraceae bacterium
CACAAGGCCCGGCAGGTCCAGCGTGAGCAGCAGGTAGGCCCCCATGGCGGGGTAGAGCAGCAGGGCGTTGCCCTTCATCAAAAAGGCTGCCGCCAGCAGGGCCCCCAGCCCGGCGCAGCCCGCCAGGCGGCCTGCCTTTTTTAGGTCCGGCCAGTGCCGCACCAAAGCGGTGAAGGCCCACAGGCCGCCCGCCACCAGCCCGGCGGCCATGGTGTCGGTGTACACAAAGCTAGTGAAGATGTAAAAGGGCAGGAACAAAAAGCAGAGGATCAGCGCCGCCCCGCCGCCCCGGCGGCCCCACAGCCCCAGGGCGGTGCGGCAGATGGCGAAGGCGGCAAAAAACAAAAACAGGGTGTTCAGCGCCATGGCCCATTCCGGCCCGGTGGACCCAGTGAGCAGGTACACCGGCCGGTAGAGCCAGTACAGCACGAACATGCAGAACACATTGGTGTCCACGCTGGAAAAATAGTCGTTGTATTGGGCGGGCACGATGCCCTGGGCCAGCTCGGTGGCGGTGCGCAGTACGGCTTCGGTGTCAAAGGGGGAGGTGGTCAGGTCCTGCACCAGCAGAAAGCCGCTGCCCAGCTGCAAGGCCAGCAAAAGGGCCAGGCCGCCGTAAAACAGCAGGTCCCACCGCCGGGCAGACAGGCCGTCCAGCAGGGGAAGGCCCTTGCGGCACAGCCAGAAGGCCCCCGCCCCCAGCGCCGCCAGCAGCACCAGCCGCAGCGGGCTGACGCTCAGGTTTCCCCGCAGGCCGGTTACCAAAAAGATGCTGCCAAAGCATGCAAGGAACACGAGCAGCGCCGCCCGGCGCAACAATATCTGCCAGCGGGCCAGGCCAGCCGGGCCTTTTTCAGCCATTGGATCGCTCATTCCGGTTTTTCCCTGTCCTTTCGGTCACATTTGTTTCAGATAATCGGCCACAAAAACGCACTGGCCGCCCCGCAGATACACACGGGGCACCCGCAGCGCCAGGCCGCACATGATCTCGTAGGGGATGGTGCCCACCTTTTCGGCCACGTCGTTCAGGCTGTCGGCCCCCGGGCCGCCGAACACCACGGCCTCGGTGCCTTCTTCCACCCCGTCGATGCCGGTCACGTCCACCATCATCTGGTCCATGCACACCCGGCCCAAAACCGGCGCGGGCTTGCCCTGCACCGCGCAGACGCCCTGGTTCGACAGCAGGCGGGGATAGCCGTCCGCATAGCCCACGCAGAGGGTGGCCACCTTCCGGGGCTCGCTTGCGGTGTATTGCAGGCCGTAGCTCAGCGCCTGGCCCTCCTGCAGGGTCTTTACCTGGCTCACCACCGTCTTTACGGTGAGCACCGGCCGCAGCCCGTCCAGATGGACCTCTTCGCTGGGGTCACAGCCATAGAGCACGATGCCGGGACGGACCATGTCCATACCCCATTCCGGGTGCTCCACCAGAGCGGCCGAGTTGCAGCAGTGCACCGTTTCCAGGCGGCGGCCCTTTTCGGCCAGGCCCTCCCGCACCTGAACGAACAGATCGTGCTGGCGGCGGGTGTAGGCGATGTCCGCCTGGGCGTGGCTGTCCGCCACCGCAAAATGCTGGAACATGCCGGTGATGGCAAGGCCCTCCAGATCAAAGCAGGCGTCCAGCGCCGCCACGCAGCCGGGCACTTCTTCCTCGCTGCGGGCCTGGAAGCCCAGGCGGCCCATGCCGGTGTCCACCTTTAAATGGCAGCGCACCGCACCGCCGGCTTTGCGGGCGTTTTCCGCCAAGGCGGCGGCGTATTCCGGGCTGAACAGCGCCTGGGTCAGGCCGTGCTGGATCAGGCTGGCCGCACAGGTCGGATCGGTGTGGCCCAGGATCAGGATCTCACCCTTCACGCCGCTGGCGCGCAGATGCAGCGCCTCGGCCAGGCAGCTGACGGCGAACCATTTGGCCCCGGCGTCCTCCAGCGTACGGCAGACCAGGCCGTCGCCGTGGCCGTAGGCCCCCGCCTTTACCACCGCGCAAACGGTGGAGGGGGCGGCGTGCCGCTGCAGCAGCCGGAAATTGTGGGCCAGGGCATCCAGATCCACCTCGGCCCAGCAATGCTTTTCAAACTCCAAATCAAACACCTTCTTCGGCATTATTCTGTTTCATGGTCAGGGGCATCCAGCCGTCCAGATCGGCGGTCTGCATCGCCCCCAGCATCTTTTGGCGGAAGGCCCGGTCCTTTTGGCACATCCGGGCCACATAGTCCTTCATCTCCTGGCGGCGGGTGGCGCCGTCCGCCGGGCAGACGCTTTTCACAATGGGCAGATCCGCCGAGCGCACCGCCTTGCGCACCTCAGCCTCGGTGGCCAGGATCATGGGCCGGATCATGGTCAGGTCCTTGCGGGACAGGTAGGTCACCGGCGAAAAGCAGCCCAGCCGCCCCTCGCCCCACAGGTTCACGTAAAAGGTCTCGATGGCGTCGTCCAGATGATGGCCCAGGGCCACCTTGTTGCAGCCCAGCTCCTTGGCGGTGTTGTGCAAAAGGCCCCGGCGCATCTTGGCGCAGAGGGCGCAGGGATTGGGCTCCTTGCGGATGTCGAACACCACCTGGCCGATGCCGCTGCGGCGGATCTCGTAAGGGATCTCCAGCTGGGCAAACAGCTGTTCCAACGGGCCGTAGTCGGTGCTCTGGCCGCCAAACTGGGGGTCCAGGCTGACGGCCACCAGCTCAAAGGGGATCTTCATGTAACGGCGCAGATGAGCCAGGCCCACCGTGAGGGCCACGCTGTCCTTACCGCCGGAAACACCCACGCACACCCGGTCGCCGGGGGCGATCATTCCATAATCTTGTATCGCTTTACGCATCAGGCCTTCCAGCCGCTGCATAGCTTCACCGCCTTTAAAATGTATTATAATAGATAGATCAAAAAAGTATGCGCCAGAGGGGCAGGCTGCCCTGCGCCGGGCCTGCAAAGGGCCAGAACGGCGGGGCGCTGTGCATCCGTTCGGTATAATAGCCGCACTGCGGCCCGTTATGCCATGGAGCGTGAGCGCAATGGCATAACTGCGCATCAAAAGCCGGTTGCCGGGCTGGCCTGGAAAGGGCAGAACGGCGAGGCGCTGCGCATCCGTTTGGTATAATAGCCGCACTGCGGCTATTATACCACGGTGTGGGCAAAGCGCACAAACTTTTTTGCAAAAATTTAGAAAAATAGAAAATGAGATAACGAGAGATAACAAGAGAAAACGAGAGAATAAAAGAGTTTGGCAAAATTAAATTGCTGTAATCAAAAAAAGTGCTTGACGGCAGACGAAAAGTAGGCTATAATCAATCTCGCGTCAAAGTGCGCTTTTAATGGAATGTTTCCCGCGCCCACCGGCGCGACCCTTACAACAAATTCAGGAGGAAAATCGACATGAGCACTACTCTCGCTAAACCCGCCCAGATCGAGCGCAAGTGGTATGTGATCGACGCCGCTGGCAAGCCCCTCGGCCGCGTTGCTGCCCAGGCTGCTGTTCTGCTGCGTGGCAAGAACAAAGTCACCTTCACCCCCAACGTTGATTGCGGCGACCACGTGATCGTTATCAACTGCGACAAGGCTGTACTGACCGGCAAGAAGCTGGAGAAGAAGTACTACCGCACCCATTCCGGCTGGATCGGCGGCCTGAAGGAGATCCAGTACAAGACCCTGATGGCGGAGAATTCCGACAAGGCCATGTACGTTGCCGTTAAGGGCATGATCCCTTCCAACACCCTGGGCGCTAAGGCCATGACCCGTCTGCGCTGCTACAAGGGCGCTCAGCACGAGCAGGCTGCACAGAAGCCCGAAGCTTACGAATTTTAATAGGAGGCAATAGAGTATGTACGAGACTAAACCTTACTTCTACGGCACCGGTCGTCGTAAGAATTCCGTTGCCCGTGTTCGCGTGTACAACGGTACCGGCAAGATCACCATCAACGGCCGTGACATTGATGATTACTTTGGTCTGGAGACCCTGAAGCTGATCGTTCGTCAGCCCCTGGCTGTTGCCGAGGTAGACGGCAAGTTCGATCTGGTGATCCGCGTTGGCGGCGGCGGTGTTTCCGGTCAGGCTGGCGCTATCCGCCACGGTCTGGCCCGCGCCCTGCTGCAGTACGACGAGAACCTGCGCCCCGCCCTGAAGAAGGCTGGCTTCCTGACCCGCGATCCTCGTATGAAGGAACGTAAGAAGTACGGTCTCAAGGCTGCACGTCGCGCTCCGCAGTTCAGCAAGCGCTGATCTACCGCACAATGCTTACAAAACCCTGGAACCTTTGGTTCCGGGGTTTTTCTTTTGCGATCTCTGAATTTGCCTGAACAAGAAATATCTAACTTAAAAGCACTTGGATGCCCTCATTGCGGCGCCTCCATTGCCGGCGAACGGCGTGCACATGAGTAACTTTACAAACCAATGTGCGCAAAATGTTGACATTGCTTTACTACTGTGATATGGTGTCATTATGCTGCCGTGATGCAGGTCTCAGCCACACATCCACACATCCACAGGCCGAGCACATCTAGCATGGGTCACAGCGATCATCAGCACCCGGATAACTTTGAAGTAGATCAAATCTTGTGTTCTTCAAGAACGCCCAAAGGGGAAGTGAAAAGTGGAGGAAAGCGATGGAACGATATTTTAAAAAAGACATTTTGTCCAGTGTTGGATACATGATCTGTGTTCCCATTTCTTGCTTTGCTTCGGTGCTATTCGCGCTTTCGATCCAACCTGTCATTGACAGTATTCTGAGCATGAACACGGCAACATTTCAAAAGTCGGCCCTTGCCTTTGCTTTTTGGGGACTCGTGGACATTGGCCTGTTGCTGCTGATCGAATTGCTAACCCTTCGGCTGTTAAAGAACATAAACATCGCATTGAAAGATGATCTGTGCAGCTCTGTTCTTCGGATGAGCTATCAGGAATACGTTGCCAAAAACAGCGATGCCTTGTCCATTTTGATCAACGATACAGAAATGATCTCCAGCTGCTATTTTTCTTCGCTGCTGTCGTTGTACCGGATCCTCTGGAGCTTTTTCTTTTCCATCGTCACGGCGATCCGCCTCAGTCCTCTCATCACCATTGTGGTACTGCTGGTAGGTGTGATCTCGGTATGGATCCCTCGTTTGATGGGCGGTAAGATCGATGCGCTGCAGCTTGCGCTTTCCGGTCAGAAAGAATCGTACAACAAAACGGTAAAGGATATGCTGGACGGCATTGCCACCATCAAAACATCCCGATCTGAGCCCTTTTTTGCCAAACGGCATCACCGAAGCAACCTCCGCACAGAAAACCTAGACTATACGGTCAACTGCAAACTGTATCTTGCCACATGGTTTTCCGGCCTGTGCAGTTCCGTCGCTTATATCGCGACGCTGATCTTGGGAGGCCTGCTGGCACTGCGGGGCCATATGACCGCTGGTCTTGGGTCAGCATTTCGCAGCTGATCGGCGGCGTTGTGGCACCGCTGGAACAAGTGCCTGCCCTGTTTACCCGGATCCGCTCGGTACGATCGGTCTGCCAAAAGTGCCTGGATCTTCTTGCAAGCCGCTCCCCGGCGGCGCTCCAGAAAAGTGCAGAGGAATGCTTGGTTTGCAAGGGGATCACCTTCCACTACCCCAACACGCACAACGGCATTGAACATTTCAGCTATCCATTTCAAATGGGCAAAAAATATCTGTTGACGGGCGTTTCCGGCGGGGGAAAATCCACGATCGGTCAGTTGATCGCCGGGCTTTACCATTGCGAGAAAGGGGCGCTGCAATATCCCCGTTCCGCAGCTGGAGACAAAAGCGTTCTGTATGTAGCCCAGAAGGCGCATGTGTTCCGGGACACTCTGCGGAACAACATCACCCTTGGCGCGGCATATTCGGACGAAGAAGTCTTAGAGGTGTTAAATCGGTGCTGCTTGACCGAATTTCTTGCAAAGCTGCCCCACGGCCTGGATGAAGTGCTGCAGGAACCATATTCCTGTTCTGGCGGTGAGGCAGCCAGGATCCACTTGGCAAGAGCGATTTTGCGGCGGCCCCAAATTTTGGTGTCCGATGAGATCACGGCAAATTTGGATGCCCACACTGCAAATCGGATCGATGAAGTGCTTCTCTCGCTGCCAGATGTTCTTTTGATCACGATCACGCATAAAGTAAAAGAAACACTGGCAGAACGATATGACGAGATCCTGTATCTGGAAAACGGGCGCTTGATCGAAAGCGGCACGATGCGGGAACTCGTGAAAAAGAAAGGGGCGTTTTATCACCTGCTGTACAAAGCATAATGGTTTTCCGCCCTGCGGTGATATAGAAATATAGGGACCCTTTGGTGCCCAGCATTTGTGCTGGGCGCTTTTTGCCTTTCTGGGCACATGCTTGACTCTCGGGCCGGAGGAATTATAATAAAAAATGACATGGAAAACGCGAGGGGAAAGGGGCAGAGGAGCCATTATGCAGGATAAAATATTGGTCGTGGACGATGAACGGGAGATCGCCGACCTGGTTTCGCTGTATTTGACGAACGAAGGATTCCAGGTGTTCAAGTTTTATAATGCGGCGGACGCCTGGGCCTGCATCCAGACCGAGACGCTGGATCTGGCACTCCTGGATGTGATGCTGCCAGAGATGAGCGGGTTCGAGCTGTGCCAAAAGATCCGGGAAAAATACCAGTACCCGGTGATCATGCTCACGGCGAAGGGAGAGGAGATCGACAAGATCACCGGCCTGGCGCTGGGGGCGGACGATTACATCACAAAGCCGTTCCTGCCTTTGGAGATGGTGGCCCGTGTAAAAGCGCAGCTGCGGCGGTATAAGCGCTACAATGCAGGGATGCAGCCGGAGGAGGACGTGATCATCCATTCCGGGCTGGTCATCAACGTAAAGACCCATGAATGCACCTTGAATGGAAAGCCGCTTGCCCTCACGCCCACCGAGTTTTCCATCCTGCGCATTTTGTGCCAGAAAAAAGGCCAGGTGGTCAGCGCCGAAGAACTGTTCCATGGGGTATGGGGCGACGAATATTTCAGCAAGAGCAACAACACTATCACAGCGCACATCCGGCATCTTCGGGAAAAGATGAACGATTCCTTTGAAAAACCAAAATACATCAAGACGGTCTGGGGGTGTGGGTATAAAATTGAAACGTGAGATCGAAAAGCCCTTCAAGATCTTTCTTACTTTTCTGGCCGGGATCATCCTCTGCTTGGGGGTCTACTATTTTGTGGATTCCGTGCTGAATGGCTCCTTCGTGGCTTGGTTTGAAGAACATTACATGACCCTGACCGAGCAATATATCCCGGAAACGGGCACCTACGGCGTGGTGCGGCAGCCGGATTATTATCGACTGAAAGAGCTGCTGTTTACGGTGTTCACCTGCGTGGTGATCGTTACCATTGGGGTGGCGCTGCTGGCGGCGCATTTTCACGCAAAGGCCAAAACGCGAAAAACGGTGACGGCCATCAGCGAGATGATGCACGACTATATGCAGAACGAAAAAGAGGCCACCGAAGTTTTCCCGAAAGAATATGCCGAGATCTCCACCCAAATGGTGGAGATCAAATCCACCATGCAGCGGCATGAGCAGATATTGAAAGAGGAAGCGGCCCGGAAAAACGACCTGATCACCTACCTGGCCCATGACCTGAAAACGCCCCTCACGTCGGTGATCGGCTATCTGAGCCTGTTGGACGAAGCGGCGGACATGCCCACACCGCAGCGGGCAAAGTACCTGCGGGTAACCTTGGAGAAGGCCAAACGTTTGGAAAAGCTGATCAACGAGTTTTTCGAGATCACCCGGTACAATCTGCAAAGCATTGCCCTGGAAGAAGAGACCATCGACCTTTATTACATGCTGGTGCAGATGACGGATGAATTTTATCCGCTGCTGCAAGCCCACCAAAACACCATAACGCTGGATGTGGACGAGGAGATGACGGTGTATGGGGATGCGGAAAAGCTGGCGCGGGTGTTCAATAACATCCTGAAAAATGCGGTGGCATACAGCTATGCAGGCACCCCGATCAAGATCCGCGCCCAGCGGACGGCGTCGGCGGTCCAGATCGACGTTCAGAATCAGGGAAAGACCATACCGGCCCATAAGCTGGAACGGATCTTTGAGAAGTTCTTCCGGCTGGACGAATCCCGTTCCAGCAATACGGGTGGCGCGGGTCTGGGGCTTGCCATTGCAAAGGAGATCGTCACCCTGCACGGGGGCGCCATCTCAGCAGCCAGCCAGAACGAAGTGACGACGTTTTCGGTCACCCTGCCTGCCTCTTCTTAACAAAACATCCATCTCGTCTTAGCCTTTTCTTAGGAATTGTACAACAAAATATTAAAGTACAAATCGTTTCTGTTCGGTACAATGAAAACCGTTCAGAAACGATTTTGTATTTTACAGGAAAGGCAGGCAAAAATGGCAATGGAAGGCATGCAGCAAAATCCGCAAAGACCACGGCCCAGCAGAAGGCGCCGCCGCAGGAGAAAAAAGCATATTCTTTTAAAAGCATTGGCAGCTGTGTTTGCCGTTTGCTCGCTTTTTGTGCTGGGCGAGAAAGTGCTTCTCCCGCTGCTCACGGACCCGGCCCCGCAGAAGGCGGGGGTGGATCTGGATGATCTATACAGTGCCCATGCGATCTTGATGGACCTTGCATCCGGCGAGGTGCTGGGCGAGAAAAATAGCGCCGATACAATGTACCCGGCGTCCCTGACCAAGATCATGACGGCGATCTTAGCCCTCGAACATACCGAGGACTTTGGGGAGATGGTGCAGGTACCGGAGGATATCTTCCCGCCGCTCTATGCGCAGAATGCCTCCATGGCCGGGTTCCAGCCGGGCGAGGAAGCCCGCCTGAACGATCTGCTGTACGGGATCCTGCTCCCATCCGGTGCGGAGTGCTGCCTTACCTTTGCTGAGCGGATCGCCGGCTCGGAGGAAGGCTTCGTTGTCCTGATGAACGACAAAGCCCGGGAACTGGGCATGGAAAACACCCATTTTACCAACTGCACCGGGCTGCATGATCCGGAACATTATTCCACGGTGGAGGACATTGCGACCCTGCTGCGCTACGCCTTGCAGAATGAGCGATTTCGGGATATGTTCACCAGCGGCCGATACAGCACCTTGCCCTCCCAGCAGCACCCGGACGGCTTCACCTTCCACAGCACCATGTTCCAGTGCATGGACACCACCCAGGTGACCGGCGGCGAGATCCTGGGCGGCAAGACCGGCTATACCGAAGAGGCGGGCCTGTGCCTGGCGAGCCTGGCGCAGGTGAACGGAAGGGAGTACATCCTGGTGACCGCAAAAGCTGACGGGGACCACGAGACCGAGCCGTTCCACATTCTGGATGCCATCCAGGTGTATGACCAGATCGGAGAAGCGGCATCCATGCGGTGACGGGGGCCCAGGGCTTGACAAGGTACGGGGGGATGGGATATTATCCTATATGTTAAATAGGGTAATATAAAAGGAGGAACACCCATGAAAAAGGTGTTGGTGGCCATGAGCGGCGGGGTGGACAGCGCCGTCACCGCCGCGGTGCTGTGCCGGGCCGGGTATGAATGTACCGGCGTGACCATGAAGCTGTACGGCGGAGCGGAAGAGGAGGAGACCATAAGCTGTTCCAGCCGCACCTGCTGCACCCTGGCGGATGTGGAGGACGCCCGAGCGGCGGCCTTTGGGCTGGGTATGCGGTTTTATGTGTTCAATTTCACCGACGATTTTGCCGCCCAAGTCATCGACCGGTTCGTGGCGGGCTACGAGGCGGGGGAGACCCCCAATCCCTGCATCGACTGCAACCGGTATATGAAATTTGAAAAGCTGTATCAGCGGGCCAGGGCCCTGGGGCTGGACGCCATCGCCACCGGGCATTACGCACGGATCGAGCAGGACGAGGCCACCGGCCGCTGGCTGCTGAAAAAGGCCCGCTGCGCCGCCAAGGACCAAAGTTATGTGCTGGCCTTCCTCACCCAGGAGCAGCTGGCCCACACCCTGCTGCCCCTGGGACAGTTTGAAAGCAAAGAGCAAGTGCGGGCGCTGGCGGGGCAGCTGGGGCTTTCCAACGCCCAAAAGCCGGACAGCCAGGACATCTGCTTTGTGCGGGGCGGGGATTATGCCCAGTTCATCCGGGGCTATACCGGCAAGGACTACCCCGCAGGCCCCTTTGTGGACGGCGAGGGCAGGGTGCTGGGCCGGCATAAAGGGATGATCGGCTACACCATCGGCCAGCGCAAGGGCCTGGGGCTGGCGCTGCCCCAGCCCATGTATGTGAAGGGCAAGCGCCTGGCGGACAACGCGGTGGTGCTGGGCCGGGCGGAAGAGCTGTACAGCGGCCGCCTGGTGGCCCGGGATTTTAACTGGATCCCCTTTCAAGCGCCCCAGGGCCCGGTGCGGGTGCAGGCCCGCACCCGCTATCACGGCCCGGAGGCACCGGCCACGGCCCGGGTTCTGGCGGACGGCCGGGTGGAGGTGGTGTTCGACATCCCTCAGCGGGCGGTGACGCCGGGGCAGGCCGTGGTGCTGTACGACGGGGACCTGGTGGTGGGCGGCGGCACCATCTGCGCCGAAGGATAAACGCAAGAGCAGAGTATAAAAAGGCATGCGGGAAGATTTTCCGCATGTCTTTTTTGTGATTCTTGGGGAGCCACGGGGAGGTGGCACCGGGCATTTGCAGAAAACCGCCCTATATATTACAATATATAATGGAAAAAACGGAACCGGTCAGGGAAAAAGCGGCGGCAAAGGTGGGAAGCGCCGCAAATCGCCCGGACTTGTTAAAAAATCTCTAAAGTCACTTGAAGGTGGGAACGATGAAACAGCAGACCATGAAGCGCTATTCCAACTACACCATCGGCAATATGGCCAAGCTTTTGGGCGTGACCCCGGAAGCCATCCGTTATTACGAAAGCAAGAACATCATCAAGCCGCTGCGGGACGAGGGCAGCGGTTACCGGCATTTTACCACCTGGGACCTGCACATGCTGGCCCGGGCCAGGCACTACCGGCAATGCGGTTTCTCTCTGGAGGAGACCGCCGCCCTGCTGGCGGGGAACGACCTGGAAGAGGTGGAAAAAGCCCTGCACGCCAAGGAGGCGGAGATCCAGCACCAGATCCTATGGAACATCAACCTGCTGCGCAGCGTGCGCCAGGACCAGGAGCGCATCCGCAGCGCCCGGGAGGATGTGGGGGTGTACCGCATCCGCAAAAGCCCCGGCATCTACCGGATGAACACCCAAAAATGCTACACACTGCCCCAGACCCGGCAGGAAAAGGCCCTGATCCAGGAATGGATGGAGAAAACCCCCTTTGTGTACTCCACCGCCGTGTTCCACAAAGCGCAGATCGAAGCGGGGGACGAGAACTTTGACTTCGGCCTGGGGCTGGATGCGGAATATGCCGCCTTTTTGGGGGTGGAAGAAAGTGAACTGGTGGAATACTATCCGCCCCAGTTCTGCGTGTACACCTGCCTGCCCTCCCGTTCCAGCGAGTATCTGAGCTATCGTCGTCTTCAGCCTGCCTTTGACTATATGGCCCGCAGCGGCCTGCGTTTGGCGGGGGACATCGTGACCCAGGTGGCCTGTATGGCAAAGCCGGAGGAGGAATATTTCAATTGGCACTGCGTCTGGATCCCGGTGGACACCGGCTGTGAGATGGGAGCGATCTGGGAATGACTGGGCAAACCGCACAAACTGTTAAACAAAAAATTATCAATTTCACCCACTTGACCCTCAAGGGGGTTTAGGCTGTATAGTGGAGCCGCCGGGAAGAAGCGCAGAACGCGTTTCCCGGCGGCTTTTGCTTTAGCACCGCCGGAAGGGTACCCCCGGCGGCCGAATACACAACAGGAGGAATTGGACAATGCAAGAACGCAAGGTAGTTTTGATCACCGGCGGCGCCATGGGCCAGGGCCGGGCGCACGCGCTGAAATATGCCGAAAATGGATTTGACGTGGTGCTGGGCGACATGCTGGACCCGGCGGACGAACGCTTTCAGGAGACGGTGAAAGCCGTGGAGGCGCTGGGCGGCAAGGCGCTGGCGGTGCAGTGCAACATCACCGACGACGCCCAAATGCAGGCGATGTTCGCCAAGGCCTGGGAGACCTTCGGCCGCCTGGACGTGGTCATCGCCAACGCGGGCGTGATCAACTTTGGCTACACCTGGGAACTCACCGACCAGCAGGTGCAGAAGGTCATCGACATCAACCTCATCGGCACCTGGCGCACCGATAAGTATGCGGCCCAGTATATGCTGAAGCAGGGCTTCGGCCGCATCATCAACATCTCTTCCACCAGCGGCCTGTACGGCACGCCCCAGCTGGCCACCTACTGCATGTCTAAGTGGGGTATCCTGGGCCTGACCAAAACGCTGGCCAAGGAAGTGGGGAGCAAGGGCATCGTGGTGAACGCCCTCTGCCCCACCAAGGTCAAGACCCCCATGTGCGAGACCGACAGCTATGTGAAGTTCATCAACGACATCACCGGCAAAAACTTTAAGACCTGGCAGGAGATGTACGAAGGCGTGCCGTTCCTGGAAGTGGAGGACATCGCCGACATGGTCTACTGGATGGGCACCAGCCGGGCCGCCGGCAAGTTCAACGGCCGGGAAGTGGCCCTGGACCTGGGCACCTTGCAGTAAAGCCCGGCAGACAACGAGGAGGGAATATTTATGAAGATCACCAACAAGACCCGCTGGATGGTGTTTGCGGGTGTTTGGCTGCAAAGCCTGTTTACCAGCGCCACGGCCTTTTTCAGCCTGTTCAGCTTGCCCTTGACCACCCAGTTTGGATGGAGCAGCTCGGATTTCAGCATGGCGTATACCATTTATATGTTCGTTTACTGTGCGGTGGGCTTTTTCGGCGGTTACCTGGCGGAAAAATTGCAGCCCCGTGTGGCCATTTACATCGGCCTTGTGTTCTTTGCAGGCGGCTGGTTCCTCACCGGCTTTGCCTCCACCATTCCCCAGCTGTACCTGTTCTACGGCCTGTTTGCCGGTGCGGGCGCAGGCACCATCTATCCCGCCTGCCTGCCCACCGCGCTGAAATGGTTCCCGGATAAGAGCGGCTCCATCTCCGGCCTGGTGCAGGCCGGCGCCGCCTGCGGCCCCTTCATCATGTCCCCCATCGCCCAGTGGCTCATCGACAGCTACGGCGCTCAGATGGCCTGCCGCATCCTGGGCGTGGTGTTCCTGGTGGGCGTGGGCGCCGTTGCCTGGATGATCGTGCCCTGCCCGGAAGGTTGGCTGCCGGAGGGCTGGAAGCCGTCCACCACCCAGTCCAAGGAGCTGAACAGCCGCAACTACAACATTCCCCAGATGGTCAAGACCCCGGTGTTCTGGGTGCTGCTGGTGATGTTCATCTTTGCCAACGCCGCTGGCACCATGATGGTCAGCGCCACCAGCCCCATCGCCCAAAACCAGATCGGCCAGTCTGCCATGACCGCCGCCATGTGTGTGTCCGCCATGACCTTGTTCAACATGATCGGCCGCATCAGCTTTGGCTTTATCTACGACAAGCTGAAGGGCTGGAACGCTCTGATCCTGGTGCTGGTGCTGAACGGCATCTCCATGCTGATGCTCACCGTGGCCCGCAGCCTGCCGTACTTCCTGCTTTGCGTTGCGCTGGTGGGCTTCTCCTTTGGCGGTCTGCTGGTGGTGTTCGCCCCGATGGTGCGCATCATCTTCGGCTCCCGCTTTTACAACCGGAACTACGGCCTGATCTTCATCGGCTACGGCATCGGCGCCTTTGTGGGCCCTAAGATCAGCGCCAGCTTTTATGACAGCACCGGCTCTTATGTGATGGGTTACATCGGCAGCGCCGTACTGGCCGCCGCCGCCATCCTGCTGGTGATCGTGGCCCGCAGGATGGCGGCCAAAATGAACGGATAAGAGCGCACAAAACAGACTGTGCGGCATCCGTTTTTTGCTTGGGAAATAAAGGCGAAAAACCACACAAACAGCGTCCGTTTGGGCGCTGTTTTTTGCGTTTTCAGGGCCTCCGAAAGAGGCGTCCGCAGACGAAAAACAAGGCAAAACACGGCCTTCGCCTTAGACGTTCGGAGATAGGGCGCAGACAAAGATCGCCTGCTCTGTGATTAAAAAACAGGAAAAATGTACAAACTGCAAACGACCGGGCAGGGGAAACGTGATTTGCACAAAAATACACAGAATTGATACGATCGATTTAAAAGCGGAGGATATTCCTTGAAAAGGAAGCAAAAAACGGAATTTGTAAAGGATGGCCAAGGTAATTGTATATTTCACCGGATTTTGAAAGAATACCCCCAAAAACGGCCCTGACCGGCGGTTTGACGATTGCACGTCCGTTTTGCTACAATGCCTCAGGTACCCCCGACGGGAGCAGGCGGACGGCCTGCGGAGCAGTCCCGAACAAAACCCGGGGACGACCGAATCAGTAGGGCGCGGCCTGGCCCCATGCTTCAGGCCGCCGTATGCTTTGCCCGCCAGCATGGAAAAGTAAGGAGAAGTTATGACAAAATTCACAGAACATTTGCGCCGGCGCTTCTTTGCCATTCCGGTAAAGCTTTGGGCCTGCCTGGTCACCCTGTGCTGCCTGTCACTGACCCTGTTCGTATTGTTCGAAGCCCTGCATCTGGTGAACGTCACCGATTCCAACGGGGCAAGTCGTCTGTTGATCACCCATAAGACCGATCCGGACTCGCTGATGCAGCTGTCCGGCATTGTGGCCGAAGAGGGCGACAACGTTTATTACACCGCCTACAACGGCAACCTGGCCAGCCTGAGCATCCAGCGGGCGATGCCGGTGAGCGTGCAGGCGGATGGCCAGACCCATAACACCAAGCTGGTGAACGGCACGGTGGCCGACGCCCTGGAAGCCTGCGGCGTGACTCTGGGCGAGCACGATTATACCGAGCCCAGCCTGCACACCGAGCTCACCGAGGATCTGGCCATCACGGTGCACCGGGTGGAATACCAGGACACCGTGACCTACGAGAGCATTCCCTATGAGACCGAATATGTGTATACCAGCCTGTATTACCGCAACCGCAACCGCACCGAGGTGATGCAGCAGGGCCACGAGGGCACCAACGAGATCACCACCCGCCTGCGTGTGGTGGACGGGGAAGTGGAGTCCAGCCAGGTGGTGAGCGTGGTGCAGACCGTTGCGCCCCAGAACACCATCATCAAAGCCTACCAGGCCGGGGCGCCCGTCTCGGATCTGGAAGGGCCGGAGGTGGTGGACGGCGTGCCCGTCAGTTACACCGCCGTGTACACCGGCCGGGCCACCGGCTACAGCGCCAGCCGCGGGCGGGGCGCTTCCGGCATGGGCCTGGGCTACGGCACCGTGGCCGTGAACCCCAACCTGATCCCCTACGGCACCAAGCTGTATATCACCAGCACCGATGGCCGCCTTGTGTACGGCTATGCCATCGCCACCGACACCGGTGCTTCGCTGCTCAGCGGCACCTGCCTGGTGGACCTGTTCTACGAAAGCTACGACGAGGCTTTGATGAACGGGGTGCAGCAGGTGAACGTTTATGTGATAGGCTGATAATTTGTGACCAGTATATCCCTCCGGCAGTTTGCCGGGGGGATTTTTTGCGCCCCGGCGGCAGCGAGGCTTTGCCGTGCAAGGCGCAAAACGGCCGGTTTGGGGTCAAATTCGCCGGTTTTCGCTGATTTTATCCGATTTTTACAAAATAGCTTGAAAAATCGTCGATTTTGGTGCGGCTGGCGCTTGACAAACTGGCCGGGCAGGCATAAACTAAGTGAGGGCTGAACGCCAAGGGCCTGGATACGACCCACCGGCAGCCCCCATCAAAACAGGTAAGGAGATGACAGCATGGACGGCGACCCTAGTAGTCGATTGTGTGTGAAAATTGGATACGGCCTTGCTGCCCTGCCTGCCTGCGTTTCGCTCTAGCAAAAGCAAACGTCTGCTTTCAGGTGCGGCTTTTTGCGCCGTTTTCCCCCTTAAAAGGAAAGAAAGCAGGTGTATTGCAAATGATGAACATTTATCTGAGCGACAGCGGACGGATGCTGGAGCAGGAGCAGATCCTGCCCGGCGCATGGGTCAATATGTGCGACCCCAACGAAAAAGAGATCGGCCGGGTATGTGCCCAGCTGCATGTGGACCCGGACCTTGTGCGGGCCGCATTGGACGAAGAGGAACGCAGCCGTATCGAAGTAGAGGACAACGGCCACATCCTCATCGTGGTGGACACCCCCATCGTGCAGACCGAAGGCCACAGCTTTGTATATTCCACCATCCCCTTCGGCATCGTGCTCACCGAGGACAACATCATCACCGTTTCGCTGAAAGAGACCGCCCTGCCCCGGGCATTCATGGAGGGCCTGGTGAAGGCCTGCAGCACCAAAAAGAGAAAGCGCATGGCATTGCAGATGCTCTATCGCAACGCCAGCCTGTTTTTGTTCTACCTGCGCCAGGTGGATAAGGCCAGCACCCGGGTGGAGAACGAGCTGCACATCAGCATGAAGAACAAAGAGCTGATCCAGATGCTGGGCCTGGAAAAGAGCCTGGTGTACTTCTCCACCTCGCTGAAAGGCAACGAGATCGTGCTGGAAAAGCTGCTGCGCATGGACTTTGTGCGGGACTTCCCCGAGGATACCGACCTGCTGGAGGACGTGATCATCGAGAACAAGCAGGCCATCGAGATGAGCAACATCTACCGGGACATCTTGTCCGGCACTATGGACGCCTTTGCCTCGGTGATCTCCAACAACCTGAACATCGTGATGAAGCTGCTGGCTGCCGTGACCATCATCCTCACCGTGCCCACCATCGTGTCCAGCCTGTGGGGCATGAATGTGCCGGTGCCGTTTGAGCAGAATCCCTTCGGGTTCCTCATCGTGTTGGGCGTTGCTGCCCTGGCAACTTTGGCGGCCATCTTCCTGGCCCGCTGGAAAAAGTGGCTGTGATGCGCCCGCATCCGCTGCAATCAATTGATAACGCGCCCCGAAGGCTTGCGAAAGCGAGCCTTCGGGCGTTTTGTTTTGGCAAAAAAGGGCCGGCCCGCCGTTGCGCAAACTGACAAAGGCTGATATAATAAAGAGTAAGTGAAACTGCCAAAAGCCGGGGCCCGGCGGGCCCGGCCCGGAGCAGAGCAAGGAGCAAAGCAGTATGCAGATCTTCAATACCCTTACCCGTAAAAAAGAAGAATTCGTGCCGCAGGTGCCCGGCGAATACCGGATCTATGTGTGCGGCCCCACCGTGTACAACTACATCCACATCGGCAACGCCCGGCCCATGGTGGTGTTCGACACCCTGCGCCGCTATCTGGAGTACCGGGGCAACAAGGTGCTGTATGTTTCCAACATCACCGACATCGACGACAAGCTGATCAAAAAAAGCCAGGAAGAGGGCGTCTCCATGCAGGAGGTGGCCCGCCGGTATGAGGCCGAGTACATCAAGGACAGCCAGGGCCTGAACGTGCTGGAGCCCACCGTGCGTCCCCGTGCCACCGAGCATGTGGCGGAGATCCTGGGCATCGTGGCGGACATCATTGAAAAGGGCTACGGCTATGTGGCCAAGAACGGCGACGTGTACTTCCGTGCCAAGAAGTTCAAGGAATATGGCAAGCTGAGCCACCTGAACCTGGAAGAGCTGGAAAGCGGCAACCGGGAGCTGCGCAGCCAGATGGACGACGACCTGAAGGAAGACCCGGCGGATTTTGCCGTTTGGAAAGCCGCCAAGCCCGGCGAGCCCGCCTGGGACAGCCCCTACGGCCCCGGCCGCCCCGGCTGGCACATCGAGTGCAGCGCCATGGCCCGCAAGCATCTGGGCAACACCATCGACCTGCACTGCGGCGGCCAGGACCTGATCTTCCCCCACCACGAGAACGAGATCGCCCAGTCCGAGTGCGCCAACGGCTGCACCTTCAGCCGCTACTGGATGCACAACGGCTTTTTGAACATCGACAACCACAAGATGAGCAAGAGCGCCAACAACTTCTTCACCGTGCGGGAGATCGCTGACGTTTACGGCTACGAGCCCATCCGGTATTTCCTGCTGACCGCCGGCTACCGGATGCCCCTGAACTACACCGTGGAGCTGATCCAGTCCTGCAAGGCCAGCCTGGAGCGGCTGTACACCTGCCGGGAAAACCTGGACTTCCTGATCAAGAACGCCGCCGGCACCGGCAGCGACGCTTTGAGCCAGAAAGCCGCCGACGCCAAGGCGAAGTTCAACACCGCCATGGACGACGACCTGAACACTCCCGACGCGCTGGCCGCCGTGTTCGAGCTGGTGAAGGAGATCAACACCCAAGGCAAGGAGGCCAGCAAGGCCGCTTTGACCGCCGCCGCCGAAGTGTTCGATGAGCTGACCGGCGTGCTGGGCCTTTTGTACAACCGCAAGACGAATGAAGTGCCGGCGGAAGTGATGGCCCTGGTGGAGCAGCGGGCTGCCGCCAAGAAAGAAAAGAACTGGGCCGTGGCCGATGCGCTGCGGGCGCAGATCACCGAGATGGGCTGGGTGGTAGAGGATACCGCACAGGGCCCCAAGGTGAGCAAGGCGTAAGCGTTTCCCAGTAAGAACAAAATAGCAGCCCCCTTGACCGAGTTCGGATAAAAGGGGGCTTTTTTTGACCATACTGGAATGTATGGCAACAAAAAACGATCTGCAGGCCGCGGCCATCGGGCTGCCCCTGCAAGAGGGAGGAAAGACCCCGATGCCCAACGAAAAAAAACATCCGTCCGGCGCGCACAAAGCCGCCTTTCTCAGCCCCGGCGGCCGGAAAGCGGCGAGCCTTCGGCCCCTTGTGCTGCTGCTTTTGGCGGCTTTTGCGGTGCGGGCGGCGCTGTGCCTTGTGACGGAGGGCTATTCCACCGACATCGCCTGCTTTACCGCCTGGGCCCAGCGGATGGCCCAGCTGGGGCCGGGCGAGTTTTACGCGCCGGATTACTTTGCGGACTATCCGCCGGGGTACATGCTGGTGCTCTGGCTGGTGGGCGAGCTGGCAGCCCTGTTCCAGCTGGACCTGAACGGCAAAGCCATTTTGCTGCTGCTGGGCATGGTGCCCATCCTGTGTGACCTGGGCACCACGGCCCTGGTGTACCACATCGGCTGCCGCTTCCTGGATCATCGCCGGGCCATCCGGCTGGCGGCCATGGCGGCCTTCTGCCCGCCGCTTTTGTACGACACCGGCGTGTGGAAACAGGTGGACGGGGTGTTCACCCTTTGCATTTTGGCATCTTTCTGGCTGCTCTGCCGCAAAAAATACCTGCCCTCGGCGGTGCTGTTCGGGCTGGCGCTGGCCGTGAAGCCCCAGGCCCTGCTGTTTGGCCCGGTGCTGGCGGTGTGCTTTGCCGCCCCGCTGCTGCAAGCGAAAAGCGGGCGAGAGGTGCTGCGCATTCTTGGCCGGGCACTGGCGGGGGCTGCGGCGGCGCTGGCCGTCGTGATGCTCTGCGCCCTGCCGTTTTGGGGCGATCAGCCGGCGGGCTGGCTGCTGGAAAAATACACCGGCACGGTGAGCAGCTACCCCTATGCCAGCATCAACGGCTTCAATCTGCTCACTCTGCTGGGGGGCAACTGGACGCCCCAGACCGAGGGCGTGCTGGGCACGCCCCTCACCTGGCAGGCCCTGGGCACGGCGGGCATCCTGCTGGCCACCGGAGCCCTGCTGTATCTTGCCTGGCAGGGGATGAAGCATCGGCGGTTCGACCCGCTGCTGCTGGCGGGCTTTTACGGGGCCGCCGTGTTCTGCCTGAGCCACCGGATGCACGAGCGGTATCTGATCCCGGCGCTGCTGCTGATCCTGGCGGCGGCCGCCCGCAGCGGCGACCGGCGGCTGCTGGCCAGCTTCGGGCTGCTGAGTTTTTCCACCCTGCTGAACCTGGCCATGGTGCTCACCAGCAACGGCACCGAGGACCAGTTTTTGACCAGCGACACGGCGGTGGTGATGATCGCCATCGTGAGCGCCATCAACCTGGCGGGCACCGTGCTGCTGACGGTCGCCGCTTTCCGGCTGTGCCGGGGCGGCGCGGTACATGACTATCTGCCCCGGGGCGAAAAGCTCACCGCTCTCCCGGCGGCCCAGCCCCGCTGGAGCCGGAAAGAGGGCATTTTCCTGGCCGTTACCACCCTGCTGGTGGGCGTGGTGAGCCTGTGGAACCTGGGGGACATGACCGCCCCCCAGACCCCGCTGGACGTGATCGGCGCAGACTACGAGACCCAGGTGACGGTGGAGGGCCAGGCGGACAGCCTGTGGATCTATCCCAGCGTGAACTGGAACGGCCGGCTGCTGGTGACCGACGAAACGGGCAGTACCGTGGCGGACCAGGCGCTGGACCACAGCAACGTGTTCCACTGGATCAAGCTGGACATCCCGGCTTCGGGCAGCTACACCATCCAGCTCACCGATGGCCGCATTCTGGAACTGGCTTTCAAAGACGGGCAGAACCAGTTGCTGCCGGTGAACGGGGACGCCAGCGGCCTGTTTGACGAACAGGATCTGGTGCCCGAGACCATCAGCTATAAAAACAGCATGTATTTTGACGAGATCTACCACGGCCGCACCGCCTACGAGCATCTGCACGGCATGCCGGTGTACGAGACCACCCACCCGCCCCTGGGCAAGGTGTTCATCATGCTGGGGGTGGCGGTGTTCGGTATGACCGGCTTTGGCTGGCGGGTGTCCGGCGCGCTGTTCGGCGTGGCCATGGTGCCGGTGCTGTATCGTCTGGTGCGGCGGCTGACCCGCAGCCCCCAACTGGCGGCTTTTGCGGCCTTGCTGGCGGGCTTTGATTTGATGCGCTACAGCCAGAGCCGCATCGCCACCATCGACGTGTACGGCACCTTTTTCATCCTGCTGGGGGCCTACTTCATGGTCTGGTACGCCCAGAGCGTGCTGGAAAAAGGCGTGAACAAAAGCATCCTGCCCATGGCGCTGGCGGGCCTGGCCTTTGGCCTGGGCGCGGCCAGCAAGTGGACAGGCATCTATGCGGGCGCGGGGCTTGCCATTTTGTATTTCGGGGTGCTGTGGGCTCGCTGGAAGCAGAAACAGCCCGGCTTTGCCAAGGAGTTCCGTACTGCCATCCTGGGCGGCGTGGCCTTCTTCGTGCTGGTGCCGCTGGCGGTCTATCTGGCTTCCTACCTGCCCTACTGCTGGCGGGAGGGCGGCTTCAGCCTGAGCGAGTGGTGGCAGTGCCAGCTGACCATGTTCAACTATCACAGCCAGCTCAAGAGCACCCATCCCTTTGAGTCCCGCTGGTATGCCTGGCCCTTTGCGGTGCGCCCGGTGTGGTACTACTCTGGCAGCGGCCTGCCTGAGGGCATGCGGGGCACCATCAGCGGCATGGGCAATCCCATCGTCTGGTGGGCGGCGCTGGCCGCCATGGCGGCCCTGGTGTGGCGGCAGATCAGCGGCCGGTCTACCCGGGCGCAGGGCGGCGTGCTGGTGCTGTATCTGACCCAGCTTCTGCCCTGGGTGCTGGTGACCCGCTGCACCTTCCAGTACCACTATTTCCCCAGCCTGTGGTTCGCGGTGACCGCCCTGGCCCTGATGCTGGGCCAGCTGGCGAAGAAGGACCAGAAGCTGGCCCGGGGCATCGGCATCGGCCTTGTGGCGGCTGCGGCGGTGGTGTTCGTCTGGTTCTATCCGGTGGTCACCGGCATCCCGGTGAGCACTGCCTGGGTAAAGAGCACCCAGTGGCTGAACAGCTGGTATTACTAAAAATACCCTTTAAATTGTATTTTTGATATTGGATTATACGAATCGTAAATGAGAAACGGGGGAGACCTATGCCAAAACTGCGGAAAATGCTGGGGGATGTGAACGCCCCGGAGTGCGTCGCCATGATGCGCCTGATCGAGACCCAAAGCAAGACCACCCTGGCTGCCTGGGCGGCGGGATACGCCCGCCAGTATTACCTGCCGGTGTACAGGGCCGCCTGCCCGGAGGATGGGCGCTTTGCGGCCCTGCTGGACCGGTGCGAAGCGGTCTGCCGGGGCGAGGTAAAACTGACCGAGATAAAGCCGGAGCTGCGGCAGGCCGCCCAGATCCCCCGGGAGATGGAGGGCAAGGCGGACCCGGCGGCAGTGGCGGCGGCACGGGCCGTTGCCACTGCCTTCGCCGTGATCCAGACCCCCACCAACGCCCTGGGCTTTTTGTTTTACGGTGCGGCGGCGGTGGCCTACAGCACCGCCGGGCTGGAAAAGACCGCCGAGGAATACAACGCCCTGGCGGCGGAGGAATTCCGCCGGGCCCAAGAGAGCCTGACGGCGGCAGCAGTGCCGGACGAGAAAAAAACCGCGAAGATCAACTGGAACTGCTGACGGAAAGCAGGAGGACAAGACATGGAGCAGCAAAAGGAATACCGCTTTACGGCGCAGATCCAAAAGGTGCCGGACCTGGACGGGGCCTATGTGGTCTTTCCCTACGACATCCGGCAGGAATTTGGCAAGGGCCGGGTCAAGGTGACCGCCTGGTTCGACGGGGAGCCCTACGAGGGCAGCATCGTGAACATGGGCCTGCGGGATGAAGCGGGGAACATCTGTTATGTGATCGGCCTGCGCAAGGACATCCGGGCCAAGATCGGCAAGCAGCCGGGGGATCCGGTGCAGGTGACGGTGCGCCGGCGGGACTGAAACGGGCAGAGCGGGAAAGTGCTGGTGTCGGGCACGCCTTCCCAGCGGCGCTTTTTGAAGATCGCAGAGAAATGCAGGCCCTTTGCACCGTGAAGAGGAATGGCGAGCGTTAAAGGCGTAAAGGCGAAAATGGCACATGCATTTGAGATTTGAGGAGGTAGAAAGCCATGAAAAACAGCATCGCATACTGTGGGCTGGACTGCGAGACCTGCGACGCATACCAGGCAACGATCCATGACGACCAGGCGCTTCGGGAAAAAACGGCAAAATTGTGGGCCCAGCTGAACAACGCCCCCATTCTGCCGGAGCACATCAACTGCGAGGGCTGCCGGGGCGGCGGGCGCAAAACGGTATACTGTGAGGGCATGTGCGGCATCCGCCAGTGCGCCCTGCAAAAGGGCGTGGCGACCTGCGGCGCCTGCCCGGAGCGGGAGACCTGCCCGATGCTGGGGGCGTTCCTCGCCAATAACCCCGACGCAGCGAAAAATCTGAACGGCTGACCTACATAGCAAAGGGGGATGCGCATGGCAAAACATGAATTTGGGATCATGGAGTCAGCGCCGGCCCCGGAACGGGAATATGACGCCTATGAGCCGGCA
Source organism: uncultured Oscillospiraceae bacterium (assembly GCA_949291395.1). Classification (GTDB taxonomy): domain Bacteria; phylum Bacillota; class Clostridia; order Oscillospirales; family Ruminococcaceae; genus Allofournierella. The sequence continues at coordinate 23,129 of CASEVW010000034.1, forward strand.
AAGTATCGCTGCATTTCGATAGCGGATGAGGCCATCGAGCCACTTTTGGAGGCATTTTTGCCGATCTCGTGTTATTGGCATTCCTTAAAGCGGAAAGAAACCGGGCTGGCGTACTGCGGCATCACCCTCATCCCGCCGGAGTCTTTGGAGGCATTCCTTGTAGTCATTGGCCGGGAACAAACAATGGAGAAACTCAAAGGTCTGCTGCGAAAAGCACAGGAAGAGAACAAATTCGTCATTCATTTTGGCATCTGAAAAAGAGCCTGGCAGCGATGCGGTTTGCACGCTGCCAGGCTCTTTTTGGTTTTGTTTGGGCGGGGTCAGCTGTCTGCCTGCTCCGCCTTGTCTTTTTGGGCCTTGATGACCTTTAAGCGGGAAAAATCTTCCCGCTCTTTTTCCTCCAGCACGTCGGTGATGTATTTGATGGTCTTGTCGAACTGGGGGATCATGATGTTGCTCAGGGCGTTGGCCCGCTTCTGGGTCTTTTGAATGGCCATGGCCAGCCGGTACACGCTGCTTTCCACCTCGGCCAGCTCTACGGTGAGCCGTTTCACCTTGTTGAACTTCTGGTAGGCGTCGTCCAGCTGGCTGTTGGTGGCATCCAGCCCGTAATACAGGTTCTGCCCGGCGCTCTCTTTCAGCTTCACGATGGGCAGCTCCACGCCCATCACGCTGCGCCAGTCCAGGCTGAGGCCGGTCTCCACCGGCACCGTGTGGGCGAACTGGGCCACCACGCCCAGGGTCACGTTGGCAAGCTGCAGGGCCTGGTAGGCTTCGGCGTAAGCCTCGGCGATCTGGTCCTGGATCACGGCGGCCCGGTCGATGAGGGTCATCATCTCCCGCACAAGGATGTTGCGCTTGCGGTCCATCAGATCAAAGCCCAGGTTGGCCAGGGACTGGCTTTTCTGCTGGGCCATCAGGTTGCTTTTTGTGGGGAATACCTGTGCCACTGCGCACTCCTCCTTTCCGGTCAGGCTTCTTCGGCGTCGTTTTTAAAGGCCCGGCGCAGCTGCAGGTCCCGGTCCTGCGGGTTGGTTTTGGTCTTGTAGTACCGGTCCAGCATCACCTGGTCCACACGGTCTAGCTCTTCCTTGGGCAGCATGCTCAGCAGCTCCCAGCCCAGGTCCAGCGTTTCCTCAATGGTGCGGTTGGTGTTGCCCTGGCCCACGAACTTCTGCTCGAACACCCGGCCGAATTCCATCACCCGCTTGTCGGCGGCGGAAAGCTCTTCCTCGCCGATGACGCTGGCCAGGGCCTTGGCATCCTGCACACGGGCGTAGGTGGCAAACAGCTGGTTGGCCAGCGGGTTGTGGTCCTCCCGGGTGTAGCCCTTACCGATGCCGTCCTTCATCAGACGGGACAGGCTGGGCAGCACGCTGATAGGGGGATACACGCCGGTGGCGTCCAGGCCACGGTCCAGCACGATCTGGCCCTCGGTGATGTAGCCGGTCAGGTCGGGGATGGGGTGGGTGATGTCGTCGTTGGGCATGGTCAGAATGGGGATCTGGGTCACCGAGCCCTTGCGGCCCTTGATGATGCCCGCCCGTTCGTACAGGCTGGCCAGGTCGGAATACAGGTAGCCCGGGTAGCCCTTACGGCCGGGGATCTCGCCCTTGGAGGAGGAGAACTCCCGCAAAGCTTCACAGTAGCTGGTCATATCGGTGAGGATGACCAGGATGTTTTTGCCCAGGTCAAAGGCAAGATACTCCGCAATGGTCAGCGCCGCCCGGGGGGTGATGATGCGTTCCACGATGGGGTCGCCCGCCAGGTTCAGCAGCATGACCACCCGGTCCATCACGTTGGCGCTTTCAAACGAGGATTTGAAGTAGTCGGCCACGTCGTTTTTTACGCCCATGGCGGCGAATACGATGGCGAAGTCCTCGCCGTCCGCCACGCTGGCCTGCTTTACGATCTGCACCGCCAGCTCGTTGTGGCGCATGCCAGAGCCGGAGAAAATGGGCAGCTTCTGGCCCCGGATCAGGGTGGCCAGGGCGTCGATGGCCGAGATGCCGGTGCTGATGTAGTTACGGGGATAAACGCGGCTCACCGGGTTGATGGGGGCGCCGTTCACGTCCCGGCGGGCCTGGGGGTAGATGGAGCCCAGGCCGTCGATGGGGCGGCCCAGGCCGTCCAGCGTGCGGCCCAGGATCTCGGGGCTCAGGTCCACCATCATGGGGTGGCCGGTGAGGGTGGTGCGGGTGTTGGAAAGCGAAAAGCCGGTGGTGCCTTCAAACACCTGGATCACGCATTTTTCACCCTCGATCATCACGATACGGCCCACCCGCTGGGTGCCGTCGGTGAGCTTGAGCACCACCATTTCTTCATAGGAGGCGTCTTTCACGCCGTCCAGCACCACCAGTGAGCCGTTGATCTGGCTTAAACCAACATGTTCCAGGATCATGGTGTATCGTCTCCTTTCCTTTGCATGTCAATCTCGCATCAGTTCGCTGGTTTTCTGGTCGATCTCGTCCATATAATCGTCCAGCAGCTCCAGGTGGTCGTTGGGAATGTCGTATTTCATCTTGATCAGCTTGTCGAACAGGCCGGTGCGCAGCAGGCGGCTGATGGGGATCTGCTTTGTCACCAGGGCCAGGCTCTTGTCGTACAGGTGCAGGATGACCCGCATCATCTTCAGCTGTTTTTCCAGGCTCACGTAGGTGTCCTGGTCGTGGAAGAAGTTCTGCTGCAAGAAGCCTACCCGGATGACGCGGGCGGTCTCGATGATGAGCTTCTGGTCGTCCGGCAGCACGTCCGAGCCGATCAGCTTTACGATCTCCATCAGGCTGGTCTCCTGCAAAAGCAGGCCGGCAATGCGCTCCCGGCACTGCATGAAGTCCGGGCCCACGTTGTCGTAGTACCACTCGGACAGATCCCCCAGATACTCGCTGTAGCTGGTGTTCCAGTTGATGGCGGGGTAGTGGCGGGCATAGGCCAGGGCCTTGTCCAGCGCCCAGAAGCAGCGGGTGAACCGCTTGGTGTTCTGGGTGACAGGCTCGGAAAAGTCCGAACCTTGGGGGCTGACCGCGCCGATGACGGTGACCGAGCCCTCCTGGCCGTTCAGGGCCTGGATGTAACCGGCCCGCTCGTAGAACTGGGCCAGGCGGCTGGGCAGGTAGGCGGGGTAGCCCTCGTCGGCGGGCATCTCTTCCAACCGGCCGCTGATCTCACGCAGGGCCTCGGCCCAACGGGAGGTGGAGTCCGCCATCATGGCGGTGTGGTAGCCCATGTCACGGTAATACTCCGCCAGGGTGATGCCGGTGTAGATGGAAGCCTCACGGGCGGCCACCGGCATGTTGGAGGTGTTGGCGATGAGCACGGTGCGGTCGGTGTGGGGTCGGCCGGTGCGGGGGTCGTTCAGCTCGCTGAACTCGGTCAGCGCCTGGGTCATCTCGTTGCCCCGCTCGCCGCAGCCCACATAGATGATGATGTCGGCGTCACAGAATTTGGCCAGCTGGTGCTGGGTCATGGTCTTGCCGGTGCCGAAACCGCCGGGGATGGCGGCGGCGCCGCCCTTGGCGATGGGGAACATGGTGTCCACCACACGCATGCCGGTGATCAGGGGCCGCTGGGCGGGCATCCGCTGGCCAACGGGCCGGGGGATGCGGATGGGCCACTTCTGGCAGAGGGTCAGCTCGTGCTCTTTGCCCGCATCATCGGTGAGCTTGACCACCGTGTCGTTGACGGTATAGCTGCCATCCGGCGCTGCCCAGGTGACGGTGCCGCTCACATCGGGGGGCACCATGCACCGGTGCAGGATGGCGGGGGTCTCCGGGCAGGTGGCGTACACCTGGCCGGCGGTGAGCTGGTCGCCGGGCTTTGCCAGCACGGTGACTTCCCACTTTGCGTCAGGGTCCAGGGGGATGACGCTGCATCCCCGGGCGATGAAGGGGCCGCTCTGGTCCTCCAAAGCGGGCAGGGGCCGCTGGATGCCGTCGTAGATATTGCGCAGGATGCCAGGCCCGAGGGTCACGGACAGGGGGCCGCCGGTGGCATAGACCGGCTGGCCGGGGGCAAGGCCGCTGGTCTCCTCGTAGACCTGGATGGTGGTGGCCTTGTCGTCCAAACGGATGACCTCGCCCACCAGCCGGTCCTTGCCCACATAGACCATCTCCATCATGGAAAGGTCGGTCTTGCCCTTGATGGTGACCACCGGGCCGTTGATGCTGTAGATCCGATTTTCAGCCAATTCGCTTCACCTCACATCTTGTCCAGCGCGATGGACATGCCGGAATTCTGCAAAAACCAATCCTTCTGGTTGGCCATGCGGGTGTCCAGCGTGTCATCCGCTTCGGTGCTGCCGTTCCTAGCCCGCAGCCCGCCCAAACGGATGGTGGGGTCGGCCTGGACCGTGCAGCCCTGGGGCACGGCCGCCTGGGCCAGCTCCAGGTCCTGCGGCCGGGCAAAAAACTCGGCCGCATCGCAGCGCAGCATGGCCAAAAGGCCCTCTGCGTTCTTTTTTAAGTAGGCGGGGTAGTCGGCCCCGGCCACAAAATCCGTCACCTGCTTTTCGCAGGCGGCGAACACCTCGTCGGTGATCTGGGTGCGGCGGCGGGCCAGCTGGGCGCCGGCCTCCAGCACGCTGCGGGAAAGCTGGCGGTTGGTCTGCTCCAGCGCCCGCTGCTTTTCATATTCCGCCATCTGGGCGGCTTTTTCCTGGGCTGCCTGTTTGGCTTTTTCCAGCTCGGCGGCGGTTTCCGCGTCGATGGCGCGGATGATCTCGCCGCGGCGCTTTTCCGCGTCCCGCTGGATGGCCTGCATAAATTGGGCGGCCCGCTCGTTTTCTTCAATCATGGGTTGCACCTCGTGTTATATTTTTACGCCAATGGCTTCCCGCACATAGCGGGTGATGCGATCCTTGCCCAGGGCCGAGCCGTGCCGGTCCGGGATGGCCAGGATCAGGGGAGCTTCCGGGTCTTTTTTGGCCTCGTCAACGATCTGCACAAAATCGTCGGCGATCTTTTCGGTTACCAGGATCATGCCGATGTCCCGCTGGGCCAGCGCCTCGTTCAAAGCGCTCTGCACCGCCTGGGCATCGTGGGTCACAACGCCCTCGATGCCCGCCAGCCGCATGCCGGTCTGGGTGTCGGTGTTATCGCTGATGAGAAAAAACCGCATGGGAACAAACCTCCTCGGGCCGGCGCGTCACACCAGCTTGTTCAGGATCAGGATGGAGATGACCACGCCGTACAGGGCGATGGATTCGCCCAGGGCCACGAAGATCAGGCTCTTACCGAAGCTCTTGGGATCCTCGCTGGCGGCGGCGATGGCGGCAGGGGCGCCGGCGGCAACGGCGATACCGCCGCCGATGCCTGCAAGGCCGGTGACCAGGGCA
>CASEVW010000035.1 GCA_949291395.1 uncultured Oscillospiraceae bacterium
CCCAGGGCCAGCACGGCCACATCACTTTCCCGGGCGGCCTGCACCGCCTCATCGAAGCCGCTGGTATCCTGGCCGATGATGGCGCATCCCTGGGCATAGCGGATCTCATAACGCTGGGCCAGCTCTTCCTTCAGGCTGGCGGCGCCCATCTCCCGCAGCACCTGATTCATGCCGCCCAGCGCCTCCAGGTCCCCCTTTTTGTACATATCGAAGGCCGCGGCAAAGGGGTTCTTGGCCTTCTCATCCTTCTGGTTGGCGGCCTCGTCGGCCATGCCGTTGAAGCTCACCGCATTGGGCTGGGTGAGCGCCGCCTCCACCATCTCGATGTAGGCCGGATAAGTATAGCCGCTCACCGGGTAGCGCAGATCGTCCGCATGGGGGCCGATCACCGCCACCTTCTTGCCTTTCTGCAAAGGCAGCGTGCCATCGTTTTTCAGCAGGATCAGGCTTCGCTCGGCGATCTGGCGGCCCAGCGCCTGCTTTTCGCCGTTGGTCATGGCCTGTTTCACCTTGGCCACATCCACATAGGGATGCTCAAACAGGCCGTATTCAAACTTGATGGTCAGGATGCGCCGCACCGATTCATCCAGCAGCGCCTCGTCCAGCTGGCCGTCCCGTACATATTCCGGCAGCTGGGCAAACGCGCCGCCCACCGGGATCTCAGTGTCCAGGCCGCCCTTGCGGGCCAGCAGGCCGGCCTCTTTGTAGGTATCCGCAATGTGGTAGAAGTTCCACATCTTCATGATGGCCGCGCCGTCGCTGGTGAGCATTCCTTTAAAGCCCATCTTGTCCCGCAGAAGCTCCCGGGCGATGTGCTTGTTCGCACCCACGGGAATGCCGTCGATCTCGCCGTAGTTGGCCATCATGCCGCTCACATTCGCCAATTTATCCGCCGCTTCAAAGGGGGTGGCGAAGGTCTCGTACAGTTCCCGGTCGTTGATGCGGGCTGCCGCGCAGTTCAAGCCGGACTGCGTCTCCGCATAGCCCAAAAAGTGCTTGGCGATGCAGGCCACGCCGTTTTGCTTATCCCCCTGCATACCCTGGATATAAGCCACGCCCATCTGGCTGGTCAGATAGGGGTCCTCGCCGAAGGTCTCGTAGGTGCGGCCCCAGCGGGGGTCGCGGGATACATCGATCACCGGGCTCATGGCGCTGTTTGCGCCCGCCGCGCGGCTTTCCTGCCCGATGACCGCGCTCATCTTTTTGGCCAGCTCGGGCTGCCAGGTGCTGCCCACATTGGCCATGGAGGGAAACAGCGTGCCGCCCGCGCCGGGCCAGCCGCACAGGTTTTCAGTCTGCAGCGCCACCGGGATGCCCAGGCGAGTCTCTTCCACAAAATACCGCTGGATCTCATTGGCGATCCGGGCGATCATTTCCGGGCCGGTCAGGCCCGCCATGGAATACTGGGTGAAGCGGCCGTGCCCGTTGGGGAACAGCTGCCGGAGCTTTTCGGTGCTCACTTCGCCGTTCTCCACACAGCTGGGCATCAGGTTGCCGCACAGCTGGGCGGCTTTTTCTTCCAGCGTCATCCGGCTCAAAAGGTCTTCCACCCGCTTTTCCACGGGCTGCGAAGGGTCTTTGTATAGTTCCATTGCTCTTTCCTCCTGTTTTTTGTTGTCCTATCGTTGAAAATACTCGTTTTTCATCGCCAGTATCTTTGCGCTTTACTTATATGTTTAAGTTCCCGCACCCCGCCTTTCCGCTTACGCAAAAGCAGTTGTTCGCTTAATCGTTTAAGTTCCGATAAAAAACGGCGTTTCCACCGTTTTTCTGTAAAACGCTCACTCCCTGCCCACCGGCATGGGGATGAGCACCTGCTCCGGGGTCCGGTCGCCGTCCAGCTGCTTGAGCAGCAGGCGGGCGCATTCCGCACCCGCGCCGTATCCCAAAAAGCGGCAGCTGATCACCTCGTCCCGCAGGATGGGCGAGACGAACACGTTGGACAGTGTGGCCAGCCGGACCCGGCGGCCCACCTTGTTCAGCAGCTCCCACACGGGATTGATGAACATGCCCCAACTGAGCAGCACCGCGTCTCGCTCGCTGAACTCCTCCAGCACCGGCATCACCCGCTGGGACACATAGGGCCACAGCCGCCGTGCGGTATAAAGGTCCTCGCTCTGGTTGGGGTTGGAATCCGGGTGATACATGGTCTCTTTGGTGATGGGCGCCCTCTCCACGATGAGCCGGCTGTTTTTGTAAAGGCCCATGGCCCGGCGAACTCCCGCCTCCCGCTGGCGCTCCTGGTAATTGTCCAGATCCGGGCGGATGTAGAAGATGGTTTTCGCTCCCTCCGCCAGCAGCCTGCAGGTCATCTCAAAGCTGCTTTTTTCATATTCCAGCTCCACGGTGGAATAGGGGCGGCCCTCCAGCCCACAGTCGTAGACCACAAAGGGGATCTGATGGCGCAGGATCAGCTCCTCCGCCTCGGGGGTGGGGCCCTCGTTGTCCCGCCCGATAAAGATCACGCCGTCCACCCGGCGCTCCAGCGCGTTGTTCACATAGTCGGCATAGATGCCGTGGCGGCGCTCGAACCCGCAGAGCATCAGGTTGTAGCCCTGCTGCTCCATCTTATCCCGGATGCCCTGGAGCACCAGGTTGAACCGGTTGGTGTTCAGGTCCTTCTCGATGGCCACGCCCACGCAGTAGCTGGGGGATCCCCGCACTACCTTGGCGGCGCTGCTGGGCACATAGCCCATCTCCTGGGCGGCTTTCATCACCCGCTCCCGGGTCTGGGCGGAAATGGACTGCTTTGGGTTCTGGTTCAGCACATACGAGACCGTTGCAGGCGTAACGCCCACCGCACGGGCAATGTCCTTGATGGTCGGCCCGGACTTCATCCCGATCCCTCCTGTACTTTTTCGTTTAAGTCACCCTCATTATATCAAACAATCCACAAATGTAAATACACTTTTAGTTATTTTGTACACTTCCACAACAAGTCTCCCCTCTCTTTGTGCGAAACAGCTTACACGATTTAGTAGTTTTTGGACAAAAAGCCCCCGAAGCCACGGCTTCAGGGGCTTTTTTGTTTGATCAAACCGTTCCGTCCTTCTGAAACACGGTGCGGCCACCCACCAGGGTGCGCACCACGTTCAGCTCCTCGTCCAGCACCACCAGGTCAGCGTCCCAGCCGGGCTTGATGCGGCCCTTTTCAAAGCCCATGCGCAAAAGGTCCGCCGGGTTTTCGGTGAGCAGCGGCAGGATCTCTTCCACCGGGCGTCCGGTGAACTTGACCAGGTTTTTCAGCGCCTGGCCGGTGGTGAGGGTGCTGCCCGCGCGGGTGTGGTCGCTGGCCAGCTTAGCGTCGCCGTCCTCCACCACCACGTCGTTCACACCCAGCTTATATTTGCCGTCCGGCAGGCCGGCGGCCATGATGCTGTCGGTGATGGCCACCACCCGCTGGGGCCCTTTGCATTTCAGCAAAAAGCGCACCGTGCCGGGGTGCAGGTGCCGGCCGTCACAGATGGCCTCGCAGTAGATATCGCTCTCCAGCACCGCACCCATGATGGCGGGGAAATGCTGGTGCAGCAGCTTCATGGCGTTGAAGGTGTGGGTGGCGCTGGCCGCCCCCGCCTGGATGCAGGCCATGGCGGTGTCGTAGTCCGCGCCGGAATGGCCGATGGCCACCACCACTTCCCCGGCGATCTGGCGGATCATCTCGGGCACGCCCTCCACCTCGGGGCTGACGGTCATATACTTGATGCTGCCTTCCGCCGCCTGGGCGTACCGGCGGAACAGTTCCGCATCGCCCTTCTGCAGCAGGTGCTCCGGCATGGCGCCCTTATACTCTTTGGCCAAAAACGGCCCTTCCAGATGCACGCCCAGCAGCTGGGCATGTTCGCCCTGCTCCTTGCCGGCCTGCTTGATCTGGTCGATGCACCAAAGCGTCTGCTCCGGCGTGTCGGTGAGCACGCTGGCCAGCCAGCCGGTGGTGCCCTGGCTGGCGAAGAACCGGCCGATGGTATCGTTCAGCTGCCGGGCGGTGGCGGCGTTCACGTCCACCCCGGCGCCGCCGTGGGTGTGCACGTCGATAAAACCGGGCACCAGCCGTTTGCCGCCCAGGTCAAGCACCGGGCAGCCCGCCGGGGCGTCCACTTTAGGGGCCACCTGGGCGATCTTGCCGTCCTTTATGTACACCTGGCGGGGGGCAAACTGATGGTTTTGGTACACGCTGGCGTTTTGAATCACAAGTTCCATGGTGGTTTTCCTTTCCGCGCGTTTTGCGGCGCTGTTAAAACGGCTGCTGGGCCGCGTTGGCGTTCACGATGATCATTGCGTCCGGATGGTTCTGGACCAGCGTTGCCGGGAAGTGAGCGCTCACCTGACCATAAGCGGCCTGGCGCACCACGCTGCGGTGCCAGTCACGGAAGACGCCCAGCCGGATCTTTTTTGCGCCCAGGATCTGGGCCATGCCGATGGTCACGCAGCGTTTGGGCATGGCGTCGATGGCGCCGTTCCGGTCGCCGATGGCGTTGGTGGTGCGGGTCTCCCGGCTGATGGTCAGCACCCGGGTGTTCAGGGCGGCAAATTCCTCTGCGCTCAGCTCGTCCTGGGGCTCGTTGAAAGCCAGATGGCCGTTCATGCCGATGCCGCCAAAGGCGATGTCCACCCCGCCCAGCTGGTCAATGACCCGCTGCACCTTCTCCGGGTCATGGGGGTCCGGGAAGATGCGCTGCTCTTCGGGCACCACCAGTTCCGGATCCACCTTGCTGTACACGGTGCGCTCCATAAAGCCCCGGAAGCTCAGGGGGCTGTTTTTGTCGATCCACTCGTCCTCGTCGGTAAGGTACTCATCCATATTGATGAACCAGCAGTTTTTCAGGCTGATCCGATCCCGGTTGACCAGCCGCACAAAGATGGGATACTGCCCCACCGGGCCCACCGGGCAGATAAAAACGGTCTTTTCGCCCCGGGCGTTGTGCTCTTTGATGGTGTTTACCATTTCCATGGCCATCTCGTAGAACACCTCGCCGGAATCGCCCAGCTTGAGCAGGGGGATCTTTGCGTCCTTGCCCAGATCCTCGGCGCTGATCTGATAGTATTCGTACATCTCTCATTTCCCCTTTCCGATCATTGATCTAAAAACAGATGCGATATGTTCAAACTTCGGATCATCTGCACGATCTCCTTGGTGCGGCTGCATCCGAATTTGTGAAGCAAGCCTTTGATCTGTGTTTTCACGGTGACCACCTCCACACAGCGGACGGCGGCGATCTCCTTGACCTTTTTGTCCTGCAAAAGCAGCCGGACCAGCTCCCGCTCGGTGGCGGTCAGCTGGGACACCTTGTGGATGAAGAACAGCAGGCTCTGCTCGGAGCGGCGCAGCCGGTTGTATTCCTCCAGCACCACCTCCTGGACCTTGGCATCCAGCATGGGCCGCCCGGCATACACGCTGCGGATGTGCTCCAGCACCTCCTCGTCCGGGCATCCCTTTACGATATAGTCCACCGCGCCGGTGGCCATTGCGGTGAGGATGGTCTTTTCTGTCTCGTGGGCGGTCAGGTACACCACCCGGGTGTCGATGCCCTCGTCGCGGATGGTCTCGGCGGCGATGATGCCCGCCGAGAGGCTCTCCATCTCGATGTCCATCAGGATGATGTCGCTTTTCACGCTTTTGGCCAGCTGCACGATCTGGGCGCCGCTGGCGGCCATTCCCACCACCTGCATATCCGGCTGGGCGTTCAGCAGCTCGGCCAGGTCCTCCCGCAGCAGGTCCATGTCTTCCGCGATCAGGATCGTGATCATAGTTTCTCTGTCCCCCTTGGCAGTGTGATCTCTTTGTTTTCCCCGGTCTCCAGCAGCACCGGCCCATCCTTCTCCCGCACCGTGTAGCGGGGCAGCAGCACCAGAAAGCGGGTGCCCTTTCCGGGCTGGCTTTCCAGGCGCAGATGGCCCAGATGGCTTTTCACGATCTGGCGCACGTAGTAAAGGCCCATGCCCCAGTTCTGATTGGAGTTTTTGCTGGAATAAAAGGGGTCAAAGATCTTCTTCTGCTCTGCCTTGGGGATGCCCTCGCCCTGGTCGGCCACCTGGATCACGGTGTACAGCCGCTCGTTGTAAAAGCGCAGGCTCACCGCCTGGCCTTCGCCGGTGCGGCCCGCCATCACCATGGCTTCCCAGCCGTTGGTGAGCAGGTTGTACAGGGCCTCGGCCAGGTGGGTGGTGTCCGCCAGGATGCGCAGATCCTCCGGCGCTTCCACCCTCAGCCGGCCCTCCGGGTATTTGGCCTGGAACCGTTCCGCCGCCTTTTGGGCCACCTGGCTCACCGGCACCACGGTCAGGTACAAACTTTTCGCTTTCACGCTCTGGTACAGCTCTTCCATGCGGCCCAAAAGGCCCTCGTTGGCCTCGTCCAGCATGGCGCTGTACCGGCGCACGGCCTCCAGATCCGGCTGGGGCTCGGCCAGAACGGCCTTGATGCGTTTGTGCAGCACCCGGTTTGCCAGCAGCTGGTTTTTCATGCTGTGCACGAACACGCTCACGCCCATATTGGCCGCGTCGAACTTGCGCTGCAGCACCAGCTCTTCCTTGTCCTTCAAAATATAGGTCTGGGTGTTGCGCAGCAGGGTGACAAAACAGGCCACCCCCGCTGCGGCGGTGAGCATCAGCACTGCCAGATACCGCCCCGGCGAAAGGATGGGGTTCAGGTACCACAGCCCCAACAGCCACATATAATCGCTGCCGTAAAACAGGTAGATCTGGGCCGGGTCCTGGGGGCAGTACATGGCAAACAGCACCGCCATGCTCAGAGGCAGCAGCGCTTTGGCCAGATAGCGCCTGCGCATATAGGAGATGCGCACGCTGAAATATTCATAGATCAGCAGCGCCGCTGCCAGCGCAAGATACACCAGGATCCAAAGGAAGCTGGCCCGCACGAACCATTTTTGCAGCCCCAGCCGGTTTTGGGTGAGCTGCTTGAACACCGCCGGGTAGTAGACCACCAGGGTGGCCGCCGGCAGCAAAAACACCATCCAGGCCCGCCTGCGCACCGGCCGCAGCCAGGGCGACAGGCTGTGGTGCAGCGCCAGCGCCAGCAAAAGCGGCGGGAACAGATACCGGCCCACCGCCACCAAAAAGCCCAGCTGCCCCAGGGTCATCACCCGCAGCTGCAACCAGCGGCGCACGCCGCTGGTCAGATAGAACAGGGTCTCTATCTGGGGACCGATGCCGCCTTTTTTGGCGATATAGGTGAGGATGCCCAGCAAAAAAATATCCAGCGACACCACCAGCCCAAAAATGAGCCAGCTTTCCTGGTTTCTGCGCACCATCAGCAGCACGGCGCTGGCTGCCAGAAGCAGCGCCATCAAAATCAAGAGCATCCATCCACCCGCTTTACATCGAACTCGTTATCAGCATACTGCATAAAAAGCGCCCGGACCCGTTTCAGCCGAGTCCGAGTAAGGAAACTTTGGTCCTGGCTTACGTTTTTGGAGCCTAACAAATTCAAAGGGGCACCCTAATACATCAAGTATTGGGGCGCCCCTTTTCATCTGTTTCGCTCTCAAAAACGAGGGCCAGGGCTGCCTTGCACCTGCGGCCCGGCGATTTTGCTGCAAATGCAAGGAAGAGCGACGAGTGGGCTGCGGGCGCGTCAAGCATGCGCCCGCTCTGCTTGACGCAGACCGCCCAGGCCGGTCACAGAGCCCACTGGGCTCTGCACGGCTTCGCCGCCCCGGCACCCTTGGTGGTTAGCTA
>CASEVW010000036.1 GCA_949291395.1 uncultured Oscillospiraceae bacterium
AATGCAAGGAAGAGCGACGAGTGGGCTGCGGGCGCGTCAAGCATGCGCCCGCTCTGCTTGACGCAGACCGCCCAGGCCGGTCACAGAGCCCACTGGGCTCTGCACGGCTTCGCCGCCCCGGCACCCTTGGTGGTTAGCTAGAAGCTCTGACGCAGTCAGTTACACAAAATCGTCAGTCCGCAGGCAAAGTTTCCTTGCCCGGCCTCGGCTGTTGCTGAAAGCGGTACTTCTGACAGATCAATGGCAGGCGGCTAAGGCCGCCGGTAACCGACTTAGTAAGCCTTGCCCCAGTAGACCATCAGGTTTGCGGGCTTGCCGCAGCAGGGGCAGACATCGCTGATGTGCTCCTGCTCGAAGGGCATGCAGCGGCTGGAAAGGCCCACTTCTTCCTTCATCTTCTCCTCGCACTCCAGGCTGCCGCACCACATGGTCTTGATGTAGCCGTTGTTCTTTTCGGCCAGCTCTTTCACCTCGTCCATGGTGGTGGCGCTCCAGGTGCGGTTCTCCCGGTTTTCCAGGGCACGCTGGTAGATGTTCTTGGCCAGCTCGTCCAGCAGGCGGGGGATCTCAGTCTCCAGGTCGTCCAGGCTGACGAAGTACTTCTCCCGGGTGTCCCGGCGCACCAGCACGCACTGGTTCTTCTCAATGTCCTTGGGGCCGATCTCCAGGCGCAGGGGCACGCCCTTCATCTCCCACTGGCTGAACTTCCAGCCGGGAGAGTTGTCGCTGTTGTCCAGCTTCACCCGGGCAAATTTGCCCACCCGCTGGGCCAGCTCGGCGGCCTTTTCGTTCACGCCGGGCTTGTGAGCCGCAATGGGCACGATGACCACCTGGAAAGGGGCGATGGCGGGGGGCAGGATCAGGCCTTCGTCGTCGCCGTGGGTCATGATGATGGCGCCGATCAGACGGGTGGAAACGCCCCAGCTGGTCTGGTGGGGGTACTGCAGGGTGTTGTCACGGCCGGCGAACTGCACGTTGAAGGCGCGGGAGAAGCCGTCGCCAAAGTAGTGGCTGGTGCCGCTCTGCAGGGCCTTGCCGTCGTGCATCATGGCCTCGATGGTGTAGGTGGCCTCAGCGCCGGCAAATTTTTCCTTGTCGGTCTTTTTGCCTTTCACCACCGGGATCATCAGGTAGTTCTCGCAGAAGTCGGCGTAGGTGTTCAGCTGCTGCTCGGTCTCCTGCATGGCCTCCTCGGCGGTCTCGTGGATGGTGTGGCCCTCCTGCCACCAGAATTCCCGGCTGCGCAGGAAGGGGCGGGTGGTCTTTTCCCACCGCACCACGCTGCACCACTGGTTATACTTCATGGGCAGGTCGCGCCAGGAGTGCAGCACATGGGCGAAGTGGTCGCAGAACAGCGTCTCGCTGGTGGGGCGCACGCACATGCGCTCTTCCAGCTTTTCCGAGCCGCCGTAGGTGACCCAGGCTACCTCGGGGGCAAAGCCCTCCACATGGTCCTTTTCCCGCTGCAAAAGGCTTTCGGGGATAAAGATGGGCATGGCCACGTTCTCATGGCCGGTGGCCTTGAACATGCCGTCCAGAATGTGGGTGATGTTCTCCCAGATGGCGTAGCCGTAGGGGCGCAGGATCATGCAGCCCTTCACGGTGGAGTAATCCACCAGCTCGGCTTTCAGGCACACGTCGGTGTACCATTGGGTGAAGTCTTCGTTGATGGGGGTGATTGCCTCCACCAGTTTTTTCTTCTGCTCGCTCATTCGATTCTTCCTTCCTTGCCGGGCGGCCAATGCCCGGCCGCTGTTTGGTGGCGGATAGAAAAACAAGCCCCCCGCGCAGCGCGCCGAAGGTCTGCAAAAAGACCCTCGGTTTTGCCGTGGGGGAGGCAACGTTTTTGCTCTGCGTCAGGTGTTGTCTTCCACGAAGCGGACCACATCGCCCACGGTGTGGAAGTTCTCGATGTCCTCATCGGGGATCTCAACGCCAAATTCGTCTTCCAGAGTCATGACCATATCGACCACGTCCAGGCTGTCAGCCTCGAAATCTTCCAGGATGTCGCTGTCCATGGTGATCTTGTCCTCATCAATATCCAGCTGCTCCGACAGAAGCTCACGGATGCGCTCGAAAGTATCCATATCCAAAACTCTCCTTATTATATGCCCGCGGGGGGCGGGCAGGTTTGATTACTATACATTTTATAGCGTATCTGCAAGCCCTTGTCAAGGGCTAACGTTTGAAAAAGTGTTATCTTTGCGGCTGCAGGCGCCGCACCATGGTTTTTCTTGTGAAAATCCCGCTTTCACGCTATAATATACTTATATATAATAAGCCGAAAACATTGGCAGAACAAAAAAAGGGGAGGCCTCCGCGATGCGCCTGGAATTTACAAAAATGCACGGCTGCGGCAACGATTATATTTACCTGGACTGCCTGCAGGGCCAGACGGTGGACGCGCCGGACCTGGCCCGCCGTTTGAGCCCCCGGCGGTTCTCGGTGGGGTCGGACGGGCTGATCTGCATCTGCAAAAGCGACACCGCCGCCGCCACCATGCGGATGTACAACGCCGACGGCAGCGAGAGCGCCATGTGCGGCAACGGCATCCGGTGCGTGGCCCAGTGGCTGTACGAGCGGGGCCTTGCCGGCGAGGAGATGGAGATCGAGACGCTGGCGGGCATCAAAACGCTGCGCAGAAAGGGCGAAAACACCTGGCAGGTGGAGATGGGCCGGGCGGTGTTCGAGCCGCCCCTGATCCCCGTGAAGGGCCTGGGAGACGACCCGGTGATCAACCGGGCGATCGCGGTGGCAGGCCAGCCTTGGCAGATCACCTGCGTTTCCATGGGCAATCCCCACTGTGTGACCCTGGTGAAGGACGTGCAGGCGCTGGACCTGGCGGCCATCGGGCCCCAGTTTGAAAACCACCCGGCTTTCCCCGAGCATGTGAACACCGAATTTATCCAGGTGAAAGGCCCCAACCACCTGGCCATGCGGGTGTGGGAGCGGGGCAGCGGCGAGACCCTGGCCTGCGGCACCGGCGCCTGCGC
>CASEVW010000037.1 GCA_949291395.1 uncultured Oscillospiraceae bacterium
CCATGAAGTCCACCAGGTTGGACTTGATGACCGCCACCTGCGGCCCATAGATGACCTGGATGCCGTTGCCCTTATGGACCACGCCGGAGGCGCCGCTCTGCTTGAGCAGGGCGTCGTCCACCTTGGCCGAGTCCACCACCGTCACCCGCAGGCGGGTGGCGCAGCAATCGACGTCGGAGACATTGGCCTTGCCGCCCAGGCCGCGCAGGATGGCAGCGGACACGGCGTCCCCGCCGGAAGAGGCCGCACCGTCGGGGCCGATGCCGGTTTTTTCCTTAAAATCGCTGCGGGTGTACAGCTTGGCCTCCTCGCCGTCGGCTTCGCGGCCGGGGGTCTTGAGGTCCATGCGGACGATCATGGCGCTGAAGGTGAGGTAATAGACCACAAAATAAACTGCGCCGACCACGACCACCCAGATCCAGTGGGTCTTGTCGTTGCCCTGCAGGATGCCGAACAGGGTCAGGTCGATCAGGCCGCCCGAGAAAGTCATGCCCACGCAGACGTTCAGGATGTGCATCAGCATATAGGCCAGGCCGGCGTACACGCAGTGGACGGCGTACATCAGGGGCGCCACAAAGAGGAAGGTGAACTCCAGCGGCTCGGTGATGCCGGTGATCATGGAGGTGAGGGCGGCGGACAGCAGCAGGCCGGCCACGGCCTTGCGCTTTTCGGGGCGGGCGGTGCGGTACATGGCCAGGGCCGCGCCGGGCAGGCCGAAGATCATCAGGGGGAACTTGCCCGCCATGAAACGGGTGGCGTCCACCGAGAACTCGGTGACCGTCTTGGAGGCCAGCTCGGCAAAGAAGATGTTCTGGGCGCCCTGGACCGTCACGCCGTCGATGATGGCGCTGCCGCCCACCGCCGTCTGCCAGAAGGGCATGTAAAAGACGTGGTGCAGGCCGAAGGGGATCAGGGCGCGCTCGATCAGGCCGTAAATGAAGGTGCCCGCATAGCCCGAGCTGATGACCAGATTGCCCAGCATGCTGATGCCGGTCTGGACCACCGGCCAGACGTAGAACATGGCGATGCCCACCAGCAGGTAGACCGCCGTGCTGACGATGGGGACAAAGCGGGTGCCGCCGAAAAAGGAGAGGACCTGGGGCAGCTGGGTCTTATAAAAGCGGTTGTGGAGGGCCGCCACACCCAGGCCGACGATGATGCCGCCGAAAACGCCCATCTGCAGGGTGGTGATGCCCAGCATCGAGGTGGTGGTGTTGGGGGCCATGGCCTCCACGCCGCCCGCCGCGCCGATCATGGCGCTGATGGCGGTGTTCATGACCAGGTAGGCGATGGCGCCGGAGAGGGCGGCGACCTCCTTCTCCTTTTTGGCCATGCCGATGGCCACGCCCATGGCAAAGAGCAGGGCAAGGTTGTTGAAAACGACGCTGCCGCACTGGTTCATGATGTCCAGCACGGTGTAGGGGATGGTGCCGGGGTGGATGACGCCGGTCAGGCCGTAGGCCTCCAGCATGGTCTGGTTGGTGAAGGAACTGCCGATGCCCAGCAGCAGGCCCGCCACCGGCAGCAGGGCGATGGGCAGCATGAAGGAGCGGCCCACGCGCTGCAGCACGCCGAAAATCTTGTCTTTCATAAGCAATGATACCTCCTGTTTGTCGATGGTCCTGGGGCGGTCTATCAAAAAAGACCCATGCGGCCCCCGCCGGCCCGGGCGCACAGCCCGCCGGCAGAAGTTGCACAGGTCTAGCCTGCATAAACGCAGATGCAGTCACTATCCTTTGGATTTGGAGCGCGAGAAGCGCGGGACAGGGTCAGACCCTGGGGTGCAGGCTCCCGGCCACCCGCTTGAGGTGGATGGTCAGATAGAGCAGCTCCTCCTGGGAGAGCTCTTTGTGCCAGGTGTTTTTGACGTACTCTGCAATGCAGAGGGCGCATTTGTAATGGGTGGGGCAGTTCTGGACGATCATCTCCCGGAAGGAGAGGTCCTCCGGCGCGTCGGTGTCGGGCATCAGCTTATCCTGGAACAGGCGCTGGGCAAAGTAGCGCAGATGCACCACGAACCGGCTGAAATGGAGGGACTCCCGGTCAAAGGAGCCGCGCCCGCAGTAGAAATATTCCACGACTTCCACCACGCCGTCGATCAGGCGGGTGATGTCGTACATCTCGCTCATGTTGGTGTTGAGCTCGGCGTTGACGATGTGCAGGGCGATGAAGGCGGCCTCGTCGGGGTTCAGCTCCACCCCGCAGCGCTCCCGGATCATCTCCAGGCACTTGCGGCCCATCTGGTATTCGGCGGGGTAATAGCAGAGGATGCTGCCCGCCAGGGGATTTTTGAACTCGATGCCCTGGGCCTTGCGCTGGATGGCAAAGCTGACATGGTCGGCCAGGGTGATGAGGAGGGATTCGTTCAAAGGCTGGGTGATGACCTTCCGGATCTCGGCGATCATCTCTTCGGTCAGGCGGAGATGCTCCAGGGGGATCTGTTCCACCAGCTCCCGCAGGCGGCGCTGGACGCTTTTGTCCTCCATCCGGTAGACCTTTTCCACGGCGGCGGGGTCCACAAACTGCCCCACCTTGCGGCCAAAGCCCAGGCCGCGGCCGGTGACAATACTCTCCCCGCCCTTTTCGTCGATGACGCAGAGGATATTGTTGTTGATGATCCGCTTGATCCGCACCCGTCTGCCTCCCCGAAAAACGGCCCTCCGGCTCAAAGAAAAAAGACCAACCCCCTGCTATGCCTGATCCAAGCAACTGCGGAGTTGGTCTAGCCCGCATGACCGGTAACAATCCAACCAAAAGCCTGCCGCTTTGCAGGCTGTCATTCACTGTGTTCAGGATAACATACCGCTGCACGGATGTCAACTGTTTCCGCCCGGATGGGGGCGAATTTGGCGGTTTGCCGGTTTTTTGGGGAAATTTTTTGGACAATTCGAACAAGGCGCATGCCCCTGGGCCCCGGCGGAAGGCCGGGTGAGGCGGAGAAGGGGAGAAACCTGTTTTTTGACAAAAAACGCCCCGCAGCGCTTTGACACACTGCGGGGCGTCCTGTGGTGCGGCCGGGGGGATTCGAACCTCTGGCCTTTGGAGTCGGAGTCGCCTCCGGAACAGGGTGCGGCTTTTTGTAAAATCTCGTAAACCGGCATGAACACTAGATTTATGCCGGCTTACTTTTTTGTGGTTTGCGATGGTTTTGCGCGGCGTGTTGCACAGGTGTTGTACTTTTGTTGAACGCAAACGCAATCCCGGCCACCTTCTCACGCCTGCCCCAGCAGCCAATCCAGAACATTCAGAACTTTGATTCCATCGTAGTTGCCCAAGGTGAAGCGGTCAAGCGTCAGAACGATCTTTTCGTAGTTGTCCCGGATGGACCGGAGCGGACGCATCTCCCGCTCAAAGGTCTCCTCGGCTGTCATATCCGCCGTGACCTGATAATACGTGAGAATTCCCTGCTTCCGGGCCACAAAATCCACCTCGGCAGCCCCATTTTTGCCAATGGCCACCTGATAGCCGCGGCGAAGCAGTTCAAAATAGACCATGTTCTCGATGGAGAAACCCAGATCGTACCGACTGCGCGGCAGAATGTGATTCCGCAGGCCCAGATCCACCATATACATCTTGCGGTTGGATTTCAGCAGCTGTTTGCCCACAATGTCGAACCGTTCAGCGGGATAGAATACATAGGACTCGATGAGGGCCTCCATATAGTCGCTGACGGTGTTGGTGGACACCTTCCGGCCCGAGGAAATTAGATAATCCGCCACACTCTTGATAGAAACCGGGCTTCCGATCACACTGGCCAAATACCGGGCAATCGTCTTAAGCAAAACAATGTCGTTCACTTTCCGTTTTTTGGGGTCGTTTTCCTTGCGGCTCTGTCGGTCCTCGATGTCTTTCACAATGACTGTGTTGTAGATACCTTCCAGATAAGCATCTACCTTTTCATCCGTCCGGTCCATGACGGCTACATAGGGCAGGGAACCACTTTTTCCATATTCCGCGAATGCCTGTTCTGCGGACAGCCCGGTTGCCTCTACAAATTCCCGAAATGAGAGAGGAAGCATCGAAATTTCCACATACCGGCCTGTGAGAAAGGTCGCCAGGTCGCCCGACAGCAGGTAGGCGTTGGAACCAGTGATATAGAGATCGGTATTCGGCTGGACATAGAGACTGTCCACTGCCTTTTCAAAGAATGGCACCTTCTGAATCTCATCCAGGAAGATGTAGGTCATCCGATCCGGCTGCAGCCGTTTCTTGACATAACGGTAGAGCGCCTTATAATCCAGCAGTGCCTCATAGTCCAGATCTTCAAAGTTGATGGAAATAATTTGCTCCTGAGCCACCCCTTGCTGACGCAGCAAGTTCTGATACTGCTGTAGCAGGGTGGACTTGCCGCAACGGCGAATGCCTGTTACCACCTTGATGACCTGTTCATCTTTCCAGGACAGCAGCTGCTGCAAATACTCTTTTCGTTCTACCATAACCGTCGCCTCCTGTTCCGATTATAGCACGAATTTGTCAGCTATTCAACATTTTATTCCGATATGGGAAAATTGGTTGATGCATGTCATAAATATTCCAAATAGGATCCATTTATAAGACCCATATGCACCAGCTATCAAGCCATGAGCATACGGGTCTTTGGTTCAACTGCCTTCACAACGGAAAGCCAAATTTCGTCAGTTTCCTTTATACTGCTCCGGCAGTTCCTCTCAGCGGCGCTTGGAGACGAAGGCCGCATCCTTGGATTGGTGCTGGCGGGTGAAAATGCCTTTCTTGTTGCCGTTCACCCGCATGATCCCTTCGGTGGTCTGGAAGTCGGCAAAGTTCCAGACCAGCTCGCCCTGTACAAAATCGTAGCTGTCAAAAACGCCAAAGTTCATGGACAGGTATTCATCCTGGTATTCTTGGCTCCACATGACGCTGGGCAGTTTGTGCTCGGTGGCCAGAGTGTCGGTGCCAGACTCAGTAAAGACGAAGGGGACATCC
>CASEVW010000038.1 GCA_949291395.1 uncultured Oscillospiraceae bacterium
CAGCCTTTCTGTTATACTTACCTCGTTGTAGTTGCTTCATGGTAGTTTCAACTTACAACAAAAA
This sequence comes from uncultured Oscillospiraceae bacterium, assembly GCA_949291395.1. Lineage (GTDB taxonomy): Bacteria > Bacillota > Clostridia > Oscillospirales > Ruminococcaceae > Allofournierella. The sequence goes on from CASEVW010000038.1 coordinate 65, forward strand.
AGAGAGATTGGCAACCCTTTTCGGGGAAGCCGATCTCTCTTTTTCTTTCGGGGCTGTTTTGCAACAGCCCCTTTGTTGCTCTATTCTGTTTTTATCCTTCCGGCGGGTAGTCGCTCAGCTGGATGACGCCCCAGCCCTCGGCGGTCTTGACCCAGGCGGTCCCGTCTTTAGAGGCGGTGGCCGCTTCCAAAAAGTCCATCCGGGTCTTCTGCCGGCCGGTGAGGGAGATATAGCCCCAGCCGGTCTCAGTCTTTACCGCCGCCTGCTGGCCGTTGAAGGGCCGGGCATCCAGATACTGAAAATCCACCAGCTGCTCGCCGGTCGCCTCGTTCACATAGCCCCAACGGCCGTCCTTCTTCACCGCAAAGGTGCCGGAGCTGGCTCGCTGAACTTCCTGGTATACATCATTCGTAAGGGCGGTGCCGTCGGGGTTGAACAGCATGTAGCCCTCGGCCTCGCCCACGATCACCGGGGCGGACTCATGGTTCAGGAAACTGCCCTTCCAATTGGGATCCTCCTGCGTGGTGGGGGTGATGGTCACCACCGTGGCGATCACCGGTTCCAGCGTATCCAGCATCTCGGCATCCCAGGAAACCAGCGTATCCATATTTTCCAGATACAGCGCCTTTGCTGCCGCGTCATAGTAGATCGGGGCCTCAAACTGGCCGTGGCCGCCCTGGCCCACCACCTCACCTTTTTCGTTGTAGATGGCGCTTTCATCTGCATTGGTGATGCCGCACACCGGGCACCAGTGCACGTCCGCCTGGGCCGGGACGATGATGTTCCCCTCCAGGTCGATCACGCCGGTCTTGCCGTTCTGGGTAAAGAAGGCCAGCTGCTCCCGATCCTTCAGATCAGTCATGGTGGGGGCGGAATAGTCCGCCAGCGAGCCGGTGATCTCCATATCGGTCAGGGGGCCCACCACAAAGCCCGCCTGGGGCGTGGCCGTGGGCTGCACGTCGGAAGACGCCGCCCTGCTGGAGCTGGGAGCGGGGGCGCTGGTGCGCTCCGGGGCGATGATCTCCACCTCATACTCGCTGTCCGCCTTGTTCCCGCAGGCCGCCAAACTCAGGGCCAGGCAGGCTGCCAGGGCCAGGCTGATGGTACGTTTGCTGTTCAAAGGAATGTCCCCTCTCTCGCCGCGTTTTCCGGCGGTCATTTTGCTTTGATACAAAGCGTTTTTGTCATTATAGCACGAAATGATGAACAATTCAAAACCAGCCCTGCAAAAAAGCCCGGGCGGGGGCCCAGGCTTTTATTTGTGGTACTTGATGTGGTTGTTGATGGCAAACGCCCGGTACAGCTGCTCGGTGAGCACCAGGCGGGCCAGCTGATGGGGCAGTGTGATCCGCCCCAGGCTGATCTTCATGGCGGCGGCCTGCTTCACCATGGGGGCAAGCCCGTGGGAGGAGCCGATCACAAAGGTCATATCCCCCGCCCCGCTGAGGGCCTTGTCCGCAATGGCGGCGGCCAGGTCCTCGCTGGAGACCAACTTACCCTCCACACAGAGAGCCACCAGGGTGGCGCCCTTGCGCAGGTTGGCCAGAATGGCCTTGCCTTCCTTTTCCAGCGCCTTGTCGATCACCGCCTGGCTGGCGTTCTTTTCGCTGATGCTCTCCTCCGGCAGCTCGATGATGCGGAACTCGCAAAAAGCGCTGAGGCGTTTTTGGTATTCCGCCACGCCGGCGGCGCAGTAGGCGGCATTCAGCTTCCCGATACAGATCAGGTCTATCTTCTGCATGGCTTAAAACTCCATCCACTCACTGGGTTCGTTGCGTTTCTGGGCCTGGATGACCACGTTGGGGCCGGGCACGATGCCCGCCGACAGGATGGTCTCCCGCACGGTGGCCAGGGCCAGGTCCGGGGTGTTGTTCTCCCGGCTCAAATGGCACAGGGCAAACTTTTCGCAGCCATCTTGGAGCAGCTCCAGGATCTTGGCGGCACACTCGGCGTTGTCCAGATGGCCCCGGTCAGACTGGATGCGCCGCTTCAGGTGGTAGGGGTAGGGTCCCAGCCGCAGGCAGTTCAGGTCGTAGTTGGCTTCCAGCGCCACCAGGTCGGCCCCTGCCATCGCCTGGTGCACCACCGGAGTCAGCACGCCCAGGTCGGTGGCGATGGTCATGGTGTGGCCGTCCGGCGCGGTGATGCGGTAGCCGCAGCAGGGCACGTCGTGGCTGGTGGGGAACGCCGACACCACAAAGCCGCCGATCTCCTCGGTGCGGCCCTCAATGGCGATCAGCTCGGCCCCCGGCGGGGTCACGCCCATGCTGTCCAGGCCGTCCAGTGTGGCCGTCCCGCCGTACACCGGCACGTTATAGTGCTTGAGAAAGACGTTCAGGCCCTGGATGTGGTCGGAGTGCTCGTGGGTCACCAAAATGCCCTGCATGTCCGACACCGTCAGCCCCAGCGTTTTGAGGCCGTTCACCGTGGTGCGGCAGCTTTTGCCCATATCGATGAGCAGGTATTCCCGCCCGCAGCGCACCACCGAACAGTTACCCGACGAGCCGGAATATAACGAAGTAAAAAATGCCATGGATTCTCCTTATGTATCCGCAGGGGCGCGCCCTGCGCAAAAAACGGGCCGTGCGGCAAAGCCAGCGCCGGGCGAAAAAGTTTTCCTTACCCGGCCTCGGCTCAGCTCACGACCCGTTTTCACTTGTTTGTTGTTACAGCGCCTGGGGCAGGCCGGCGGTGGATTTTTCCACCCGGCGGATGTCCGCGCCAAGGCCCTGCAGTTTTTCCACCAGGTCCTCGTAGCCGCGCTCGATGTGGGCGATCTCCGAGATCTCGCTGGTGCCCTTGGCGCTCAGTGCCGCCATGACCAGTGCCGCGCCGGCCCGCAGGTCAGAGGCGCGCAGCGGGGCGGGCTGCAGTTCGGGCACGCCCTCGATCACAGCCACCTGGCCGTCCACCTGGATGTTGGCCCCCATGCGCACCAGCTCGTCCACATAGCGGAACCGGTTCTCCCAGATGCCCTCGGTCACGATGGATGTACCCTGGGCAATGGTCAGCAGCACCGTCATCAAGGGCTGCATATCGGTGGGGAAACCCGGATGGGGCATGGTCTTGATCTTCACCGGCAGCAGATCGCCGGTGCGGCGCACCCGGATGGAATCGTCAAACTCCTCCACGGTCACGCCCGCCAGCTCCATCTTTGCGGTGATGGGCTCCAGGTGCTTGGGGATCACGTTTTTGATCAGCACGTCGCCCCCGGTGATGGCGGCGGCCACCATGTAGCTGCCCGCCTCGATCTGGTCGGGGATGATGGAATAGGTGCAGCCGTGCATGCTCTTTTTGCCCCGGATACGGATCACGTCGGTACCGGCGCCCCGCACGTCCGCGCCCATCATATTCAAAAAGTTTGCCAGGTCCACGATGTGAGGCTCTTTGGCCACGTTTTCCAGCACGGTCTGGCCCTCGGCCAGCACGGCGCTGAGCATGGCGTTCATAGTAGCGCCCACCGACACGTTGTCAAAGAACACATGGGCGCCGGCGAGGGGCTGGCCGGTGACCTTGATCATGCCGTACTCCACCGAATCCTTCGCGCCCAGGGCGCTGAAGGCCTTCAGGTGCTGGTCGATGGGGCGGGGACCCAGGTTGCAGCCGCCGGGCATAGCCACCTGGCCGGAGCCGAAGCGGCCCAGCAGAGCGCCCAGAAAATAGTAGCTGGCCCGCATCTGGCGGGACAGATCGTCCGGCACCTCGGTGCAGGTGATGTGGGTGGTGTCGATCTCGTAGGTGTTTTTGTTCAGCATCCGCACCTTTGCGCCCAGCGCGGTCAGGATCTCCAGCGAAACGGTCACATCGCTGATGGCGGGCACATTTTCGATCACGCATTTATCCGCCGCCAGAATGGTGGCGGGCAAAATGGCCACCACCGCGTTCTTTGCGCCGCTGATGGTCACTTCGCCTTGCAGGGGCTTGCCCCCGTTGATAACAAACTTTTCCAAATCAAACTCTCCTTTGCGCGCTCTTTGAGGCACACTGCTTCAATGGCATCACAACTGTTTCATTATACACCGGATCCCCACAAAATAAAAGTCTTGCAGCTAGTATTTGCATAATTTGTAACTTCTATGCGCACAATACGGGGGTCTTTTGTTCCATTTTTGTGATTTTTGCGGCAAAAAGCTGCCTTTTTCAAGCCTCTTGTCTTCATATCTGGAGAACAAAAAGACCTCGGACCTGAAAACACTTCAAGTCCGAGGTCTATCATACCAGTTTCCCCCTGGTTTCGCAAGCGTTTGCCCGCACAAAACGCCTTTTGCGGGGCCTTTTTACTTGTTGGGGAAGTAGTTGCGGGCGCTCACACGGGCGCCGTTGACGTACACCTCAAAGTGGCAGTGGTTGCCGGTGGAGTTGCCGGTGGAGCCCACATAGGCGATCACCTGGCCCTGGCTCACTGCCTGGCCGGCATGCACGTTCAGGCTGCTGGCATGGGCATACAGAGTACGGAAGCCGTTGCCGTGGTTGATGACCACATAGTTGCCGTAGCTGTAATGGTAGCCCGCAGTGACCACCACGCCGCTGTCCGACGCATAGATGGGCGTGCCGTAAGGCGCACAGATGTCCGCGCCCTTATGGTAGCTGCTCATCCAGCGGCTCACGTAGGTGTAGTTGGGCACCGGCCACATCAGCGTGCCGCTGCCGGTGCTGGCAATGTCGCCGTTGGCCAGCTTGGTGCCTTTGGACACGATGCGGGTCACAGGCTCCTGCACCACCACCCGGTCGATGATGTTGGTCTCGGAAGGCGTCTGGGAATCCCCGTAGAACACCTGCTGCTGGGTCACCTGGGCCAGGCCGTCGGCGCCCTCCTGCACCACCTGCGTGCGGCCGAAGGCCAGCTCGTTGTCCTCCTGCTCCTGGGTGGAATAGGGGATGGTCTCCTCATAGGTGCTGACCAGGGTGCGCTTGACCTGCAGGAAAGGCATCGCCTGGCTGATGGTCAGCACGTCGCCCACATAGAACGAGGTGCTGAAATCCTGCTGGGGATTCTGGGCCTGCAGCTCGTCCACACTGATGCCGAAGCTGCCCGCCACGGTCCAGGGCGTATCGCCCTGCTGGACGGTGTAATACACCGCCCCCTGTTCCTCGCCGTGCAGCTGGGCGATGATATCCTCCACCGGCACGATGGTGCTGGTGAAGTACACGCTGTCCTCGGTGCGCACGTCTTTGGTGAATTCCACTGTCAGGTTCTCGTTCTCCGGGTCCTCATAGGGAGCTTTCATGTTTTCCAGCTCCTGTTCCAGCACGTCGCCCTCGGTGGTCACCGCCACCAGTTCGTCGTTCACATAAAGGCCGGTGGCTTCCTGCAATTCGCTGCTGGAGGCCTGTAGGATGGCCGCCGCCATCTGGTTCTCGTTCATCACGTTGGCGCCCACGGCGATCTGGTAGGTAGGCTCAATGGTCCATTCTTCCCCGTCCGTGCCCGCATAGTTGATGCGCTGGGACACCTCGTCCTTCGCCAGATCAAACACCTGCTCGGTCTGCACGTAGCCCACCACGTCGCCGTTCACTTCCACGGCCAGCACGTAGTTGTAGCCCAGTACCGTATGTACCGTGTAAACGAACAGCCCCAGAGCTGCCACCGGCAGCACATAGGCCACCGCCCGCCCCAGCAGCGGGAAATACTTCCGCACGCCGGAGAAAAAGTAGGCAAAGCCCGCTTTGGCCGCATGGGCCGTGCCCACCGCCTGCTTTTCTTCCTTCACACGGGTGCGGATGTTCTTTGCGCCATTGCGCATCCGGGAGAAGGGTGCAGTCATGTCGTGCAGGCCATTCTTTACGCCGCCTGCCACAAAACCGCCGATCCGGCCCAAGATCTGCCGGATCTTTCCCAGCGCCCGCTTGCAGGCGCTGGCCACATACCGGGCAAAACGGCGGGCGGTGTACTCGCCCCAAAAGCCCACGTTATATAAAAACTGGCCCAGCACCGCCGTTTCCGGGTGCTGCTTGGCCCGCTGGATCAGCGGGCCCGCCTTTTTCAAGATCGTCTGTTTGATCGTTTCCCATCTGCCCGGGCCTTTGCCGCCGGGCGTGGGAGAACCGGTCTGCTGTGCTTGCTCCTGTTTTTTCTCCTGCTGCTCCTGCTCCGCTGCCAGAGTTTTTTCCATAATCGCCAGCCTGACCGACCTCCTTTCTGCAATCATACAGTATGTATTATAGCGCAAAAATGGGGGCAAGAGCAAGGATTTGGCAGTTTTTTTCACACACCTTTCAAAACTGCGGAGTTTTCAACAGCCCTTTTGTGCGCATTGACCGGTCTACTTTGCGGGGAAATAATCCCGGGGCTGCTGGCGGGCTCCGTTGAGCCGTATCTCGTAATGGCAGTGATTGCCGCTGGATTGGCCAGTGGAGCCCACATAGGCGATCACCTGGCCCTGGGTCACGGTCTGGCCGGCCCGCACCGCCAGCCGGCTGGCGTGGGCGTACAGCGTCTGGTAGCCGTTGCCGTGGTCGATGACCACATAGTTGCCGTAGCTGTAGTGCCAGCCCGCCACACGCACCGTTCCCCCGGCGGACGCCAGGATCTGGGTGCCGTAGGCGGCCCGGATGTCCACGCCGCCGTGGCCCCGGCCACCCGCGCCGAACATCCACCGGCTGATGCCCCGATAGCCGGGCACCGGCCAGATGAGCGTTCCGCCGGGGATGATGGCAATGTTCTCCGCCGGTACATACTGCCCCATGGCCAGGATGCGGGGCACCGGCTCCTGCACCACCACCCGGTCGATGATGTTGGTCTCAGAGGGAGTCTCGGAATCCCCGTAGAACACCTGTTCCTGGGTCACCTGGGCCAGGCCGTCAGCCCCCTCCTGCACCACCTGCACCATGCCCATGGGCAGGGAGGCATCCTGCTGCTCTCGGGTCTCAAAGGGGATGGATTCCTCATAGCTGCTGATCAGGGTGCGCTTGATCTCCAGATAGGGCATGGCCTGGCGGATGGTCAGCACATCCCCCACGTGGAATGCAGCGCTCAGATCCTGCTGGGGGTTCTGGGCCTGCAGCTCGTCCACGCTGATGCCAAAGCTGCCCGTCACGGTCCAGGGCGTGTCGCCCTGCTGGACGGTGTAGTACACCGCCCCCTGTTCCTCGCCGTGCAGCTGGGCGATGATGTCCTCCACCGGCACGATGGTACTGGTGAAGTACACGCTGTCCTCGGTGCGCACGTCTTTCGTGAACTCCACCGTCAGGTTCTCGTTCTCCGGGTCCTCATAGGGAGCCTTCATGTCGTCCAGCTCCTGACGGAGAACATCGCCCTCAGTGGTCACCGCCACCAGCTCGTCGTTCACGTAAAGACCGGTGGCTTCCTGCAATTCGCTGCTGGAGGCCCGCAGGATGGCCGCCGCCATCTGGTTCTCGTTCATCACGTTGGCGCCCACGGCGATCTGGTAGGTGGGCTCGATGGTCCACTCTTCCCCGTCCGTGCCTGCATAGTTGATGCGCTGGGATACCTCGTCCTTTGCCAGATCAAACACCTGCTCGGTCTGCACGTAGCCCACCACGTCGCCGTTCACTTCCACGGCCAGCACGTAGTTGTAGCTCAGCACCGTATGTACCGTGTAAACGAACAGTCCCAGGGCTGCCACCGGCAGCACATAGGCCGCCGCCCGCCCCAGCAGCGGGAAATACTTCCGCACGCCGGAGAAAAAGTAGGCAAAGCCCGCTTTGGCCGCGTGGGCCGTGCCCACCGTCTGCTTTTCTTCCTTCACACGGGCGCGGATGTTCTTTGCGCCGTTGCGCATCCGGGAGAAGGGTGCGGTCATGTCGTGCAGGCCATTCTTTACGCCGCCTGCCACAAAGCCGCCGATGCGTTTCAGAACCTGCCGGAACCACGCCAGCAGCCGTTTGCAGGCGCTGGCCGCATGCCGGGCAAAACGGCGGGCGGTGTACTCGCCCCAAAAGCCCACATCGTACAAAAACTGGCCCAGCACCGCCGTGGCGGGCTGCCCTTTGATCCACAAAAACAGCCGCCGGGGCAGCTGTTTTGCTTTTTGCAAACGCTGTATCATCCAATGGCTGTTGCTGGTCTGCCCTGCCATTCCTGTTTCTTCCGCCTTTCATTCTACAAGTTGTACAATATTATTATAGACAACGTGTAGAACAAAAAGCAAGCGGCCCGGCGCTTTTTTCACAGGAGTTTCAAATTTTGCCGGTCACTCCATCAGCCGGCGCATATCCTCCGGCAGCGGGCATTCCACCACCACCCGGCGCTGGCTGCCCGGCTCGGTGAATTCCATCCGGGCGCAGTGCAGCGCCTGGCGGCCGATGCGCTCCCGGCTGCCGCCGTACAGCTCGTCCCCAGCCAGCGGGCAGCCCAGATGGGCAAAATGCACCCGCAGCTGATGGGTCCGCCCGGTGACCGGCACCGCCGCCACCAGGCTCAGGCCGTTCTTCTCCGCCTCCAGGGTATAGCGGGTACGGCTGGGCTTGCCCTCCGGGGCCACCCGCCGCAGGATGATGCTGTGTTCCGCCCGGGCGATGGGGGCGTCGATCTGGCCCTCGGGCTGGGGCAGCCGCCCTTCCAGCACCGCCCGGTAGACCTTTTCCACCCCTTTTGCCAGCAGCGGGGCGGCATAGGCGTTTTTGGCGCAGAGCACCAGGCCGGAGGTGTCCTTGTCGATGCGGTTCACCGGCCGAAACACCCCCTGCTGCCCCCGCTTGGCCAAAAGGCCCATGTAAGCGTTGGCCAGGGTGCCGTCCTTATAGTTCAAGGTAGGATGCACCGCCATGCCCGCCGGTTTTTCCAGCACCATCACGTGCTGGCTTTCGTAGGCGATGTTCAGCGGCAGGTCCTGGGGTTCCACGGTGGTGGGTTTTTCCGGCGGCAGCACAAAGGTGACCATCTGTCCGGTGTGCACTGTGTCACAGGTGCGGGCGGGGCCGTCCTCCACCCAAAAGCCGCCGGTCTCGTTTTTCACCGCCTTGATCAGGGTGGCGGACACCCCGCTGGCCCGCAGAAAATCCCGCAGGCAGCCGCCGTCAAACCGGGCGGGCACGATAAAACTCAGTTCCATTGCATATCCCCTCTTTTTCGTTGTTGTTTCCTGCCAATTATAGCACGCGCCCCGCCCCGGTGTCCAAGGCCGGGGGCACAAAAAAGGCACCCGGTGACCGGGTGCCTTTTTTCTAAAAAACGATTTAATACGCAATGCCCTGGGCGATCATGCTGTCGGCCACCTTGATGAAACCGGCCACATTGGCGCCCACCATCAGGTTGCCCGGCGCGTCGCAGGCCACGGAAGCGTCGTAGGCGGCGTGGAAGATGCCCTTCATGATGTCCTGCAGGCGCTGGTCCACCTCTTCAAAGGTCCAGGACAGGCGCAGGCTGTTCTGGCTCATCTCCAGGCCGCTGGTGGCAACGCCGCCGGCGTTGGCCGCCTTGGCAGGCCCGTACAGCACGCCGTTGTCCAAAAAGACCTGGATGGCCTCGGGGGTGCTGGGCATGTTGGCGCCCTCGCACACCACGGTGCAGCCGTTGGCCACCAGGGTCTTGGCGCTCTCGCCGTCCAGCTCGTTCTGGGTGGCGCAGGGCAGAGCGATGTCACAGGGGATGGTCCAGATGCCCTTGCAGCCCTCGGTGTACACAGCGCCCTCTCTTTCGTTTGCGTACTCCACGATGCGGGCCCGGCGCTTCTCCTTCACGTCCTGCATCAGATCCAGGTCGATGCCGTTGGGATCGTACACATACCCGGCGGAATCGCTCATGGCCACCACCTTGGCCCCCAGCTGGGCAGCCTTCTGGCAGGCGTAGATGGCCACGTTGCCGCTGCCGGAGATGACCACGGTCTTGCCGGCAAAGCTGTCCTGCCGCATGCAGGCCAGGGCTTCCTGGGTAAAGTAGCACAGGCCGTAGCCGGTGGCCTCGGTGCGGGCCAGGCTGCCGCCGTAGCTGAGTCCCTTGCCGGTGAGGACGCCGGTGAACTCGTTGCGCAGGCGCTTGTACTGGCCGAAGAGGTAGCCGATCTCCCGGGCGCCCACGCCGATGTCGCCGGCGGGCACGTCGGTGTCAGGGCCAATGTGGCGCTGCAGCTCAGTCATGAAGGACTGGCAGAAACGCATGACCTCGTTGCTGCTCTTGCCCTTGGGATCAAAGTCGGAGCCGCCCTTGCCGCCGCCCATCGGCAGACCGGTGAGGCTGTTCTTAAAGACCTGCTCAAAGCCAAGGAACTTGATGATGGACAGGTTCACCGACGGATGCAGCCGCAGGCCGCCCTTGTAGGGGCCGATGGCGGAGTTGAACTGGACCCGGTAGCCCCGGTTGACGTGGATCTTGCCGTTGTCGTCCTCCCAGGTGACCCGGAAGGTCAACATGCGCTCCGGCTCCACCAGACGCTCCATG
>CASEVW010000039.1 GCA_949291395.1 uncultured Oscillospiraceae bacterium
AGCAGCAGCGCCAGCACAAACCAGACGCCCAGCGCCCCGCCGCTGACTACCCAGCCCAGCCCGGCGCAGGCCGTCCACACAAAGGTGATGGCGGCGTTTTCCAGATACAGCGCCCCCAGCCGGGCGGCCAGAAGCTGCGCCCCGCTCAGGGGCAGGCTGAGCATGATGTCCATATCCTTGGTGCCGAACACCACGTCCTTGGCCCCCACCACCGTAAAGGCGGTGCAGAGCGCCGTGGCCATCATACCCATGACCGCCAACACCAGCTGCGGGCGGCCCATCTGGGCAAACAGCACGCCCATGGGCAGGCCGTAGATCACGCCGAGCAGCAGGTTCAGGCCCAGCACCAGCCCAAGCACCAGCCAGCCGCTGGTGTCCCGTGCTTTCTTTTTCCGTCCCTGAAAGCCCAGGCTGTACACAAGATACCGGAAGGATACCCGGAAGACTGCCCAAAATTTATTCATCGTCCTGCTCCTTTGCCTGCTGCAAAAACACGTCTTCCAGGGTGGAGCTGCCCACGATCTGGGCGGTGGGGCCCTGGCACACCAGCTTGCCTTCCTTTAAGATGGCCACCCGGTGGCAGAGCTTTTCCGCCACTTCCAGCACGTGGGTGGAGAAGAACACCGCCCCGCCCCCGGCGCACAGCTCGGCCAGATACTCCTTTAAGGTGTGGGAGGCCAGCGGGTCCAGGCCCACGAAGGGTTCGTCCAGGATCAGCAGCTTGGGCTGCCGCAGAAAGGCGCTCACCAGGGCCAGCTTCTGCTTCATGCCGTGGGAATAGCTGCCGATGGGGCTGCCCAGCGCACCGGTCAGCTCAAACCCACCGGCGTATTTTTCCATGCGCTGCCGCCGCTCCTGGGCCGACAGGCCGTACACGTCCGCAATAAAGTTCAGGTAGTCCACGCCGCTCATAAAGTCGTACAGGTCCGGGTTGTCTGGCAAAAAGGCCATGGCTTTCTTGGCGGCCACCGCGTCCCGGCGCACGTCGTGGCCGTCCACCGTGATGGTGCCGCTGTCGTAGCGCAGGATGCCCGCCACCGCCCGCAGGGTGGTGGTCTTGCCCGCCCCGTTGTGGCCGATAAAACCAAAGATCTCCCCCGCCTGGACGGTGAGGCTCAAATCATCCACCGCCTTTTTGCCGCCGGGATAGGTCTTGCAAAGATGTTCAATGGTCAGCATATCTGTCTCCTCCTTTTGGCCCGGGCCATATTGCCCCGCCCTCTGCCTTTGTGATACACCCTCCATGAGGAGGAAGGTCAAGCCCTTTTGGGGCTTTCTTTTGCAGTTTTTATGGTTTTTTCCGCCTTCCGCTGGTGGAAGGTCCCGCTTTTGTACACAAAACCGCCCGGAAAACGGCCCAAACCGGCGTTTTCCGGACGGTGTGATCATTTGCTCATTCCTGCTCGCTCAATTCGCAGAGCGTTTTATAAAAAGGTGTGTTGTCCAGGGTGGCAAAGTAATCCATGGGGGTCTCGGCCCGGCGGATGACCTCATGGCTGCCGTCCTCGTGCAGCAGCACCTCGGCGCTGCGCAGCTTGCCGTTGTAGTTGTAGCCCATGGAAAAGCCGTGGGCGCCGGTGTCGTGGATCACCAGCACGTCCCCGATGCCGGTCGCGGGCAGGGGGCGGTCGATGGCGAACTTGTCGTTGTTCTCGCACAGCCCGCCGGTCACGTCGTACACATGGTCCAGGGGCAGGTCCTCCTTGCCCAGCACCGTGATGTGATGGTAGGCCCCGTACATGGCCGGGCGCATCAGGTTGGCGGCGCAGGCATCCAGGCCCAGGTAATCCTTTTGGATGTGCTTTTCGTGCAGCACGGTGGCCACCAGATGGCCGTAAGGGGCCAGCATAAAGCGGCCCAGCTCGGTGAAGATGGCAATGTCCCCCATGCCGGCGGGCACCAGGATCTCCTCAAACTTTTTCCGCACGCCCTCGCCGATGGCCATGATGTCGCTGGCGGGCTCTTCCGGGCGGTAATCTACCCCTACCCCGCCGGACAGGTTGATGTAGGCGATCTTGGCCCCGGTGGCCTTGTGCAGCCGCACCGCCAGCTGGAACAGGATGCCCGCCAGGGTGGGATAGTAATCGCTGCTGGTGGTGTTGCTGGCCAAAAAGGCGTGGATGCCAAAGCGCTTTGCGCCCTTTTTCATCAGCTTTTCAAAGGCGCTGGCCATCTGTTCCTCGGTCATGCCGTACTTGGCCTCGCCGGGGTTGTCCATGATGTCGTTGCCCAGATTGAACACGCCGCCGGGGTTGTACCGGCAGAACACCGTTTCCGGCACGCCGGCCACCCGCTCCAAAAACTCCACGTGGGTGTAGTCGTCCAGATTGATATAGGCCCCCAGCTGGCTGGCCTTTTTCATGTCCTGGGCCGGGGTCACGTTAGAGGAGAACATCACGTCCTCCCCGGAAAAGCCGCAGGCCTCGCTGAGCAGCAGCTCGGTGTAGGTGGAGCAGTCCACGCCGCAGCCTTCCTCCTGCAGGATCTTCAGCAGGGCGGGGGTCGGGGTGGCCTTCACCGCAAAAAACTCCTTGAACCCTTTGTTCCAGGCAAAGGCCTCATACAAACGGCGGGCATTCTGGCGGATGCCCTTTTCGTCATACAAATGGAACGGAGTGGGCACGTCGGCAATGATCTGCTGGGCCTGCTCCAGAGTGATGAACGGGTGCTTTTCCATGCGATCCTCTCCCTTTTTTGCTAGCGAACCTTTTTTGCGGTTTTAGCACAGTATAGCACAAAAGCCACGGTGTTTCAATGCAGCCGGCCAAAAAAGCGGACCCTGCGCGCTATCTTTTTTGCAGTTCCCGCTTGACAACGGCCCGCAAAAGCCGTATCGTTTTTTGCGGCACGATCTAGTATGCCCCTTCTTGTTCAGAGGGGTATGAATACAAACCAGGAGGTATCTTATCCATGAAAAAAGCAGCGATCCAACTTCTTGCCATTGTTCTTGCGTTCAGCCTTGCGGCCTGCGGCACCCCTGCTTCCAGCAGCGCGGCGCCCGCTTCCGACAGCGCTTCCTCTGCCAGCACCCCGGCGTCCGCCGCTTCCGCCAGCGCACCGGCT
>CASEVW010000040.1 GCA_949291395.1 uncultured Oscillospiraceae bacterium
CAGCCTTTCTGTTATACTTACCTCGTTGTAGTTGCTTCATGGTAGTTTCAACTTACAACAAAAAAGAGAGATTGGCAACCCTTTTCGGGGAAGCCGATCTCTCTTTTTCTTTCGGGGCTGTTTTGCAACAGCCCCTTTGTTCACACTGCAAAGGTATATTGATACACGTTATACAAACTGATGCCCATGATGATGACCATCAGGCCCAGGAACAGTTTATCCACGGCTTTGTTGTCCATGCGCTTGTTGAAGGCTCGGCCGATCATGCCGCCGCCGATGCCGCCCGCCACCATCAGAACCAGGCTGAGCCAGCCAAAAGGCGGCACGCTGCCGGTGACCAGCGTGGCCAGCAGGCTGGTGATCTGGCTGATGAGGATCACATACAGGCTGTTCTGGGCGGCGGTCTTGGTGTCCATGGAAAAGAAGAAATAGAACACCACCAGGTTGATGGGCCCGCCGCCGATGCCCAAAAAGCTGGACATGATGCCCAGGGCCAGGCCGATGACCAGGCACACCACCAGGTTGTCCACCTTTTTGGTGCGGATGCGCCCCTTGCACAGGGTATACACCATGGTGCCCAGGGTGATGAGGAACAGGCAGGCCGCCTGCACCGCCCCGGCGGTCTCGTGGAACTGGGCGCTGATGACGCTGAACATCTGCTTGCCCGCCACGCCGCCGATGGCCGCGCCGATGGCAAGGGGGGTGCCCATCTTCAGGTCCACCTTGCTGTCCCCCGCCCGCATGGACTTGGTCACCGAATAGCAGCTCATGGCCAGCACGGTGCAGCCGGACAAAAAGCTCACGGTGGCCACGCTGTCCAGGTGGAACAGGTCCAGCGTGGGTTTGATGATCACGCCGCCGCCAATGCCGCAGATGGCGCCGGCGATGCTGGCCAATAAACTGATGATAAAGTATGCAGCGATCTGCATGGTATTCCTCCCTCTCTTTACAAGCGCAAGGCCGGGCCTTCCGAAGAAAGCCCGGCGCTCGGCTGGCGGTTTTCCCGCCAGCCTTCTGAGGGACACCAAACGCACACCCTGCGCAAGGCGCAGGGGCTGCTTTTTGGTTTCCCCCAGTACCCTTTTCCGGCGAAAAAACCCCTGATTTTGCGCACAGAGCACACAAAATCAGTGTTTTTTCTGTCAAGGTGTCCCAAGCCCCGGTACATGCCCGTGGCTTGGGACATATTCTTCTCGTTTTATGCGCGGTCAGCCGCCGCAGGGATGATGGCCGTATTCGTCCATGCAGTCCTGCATGGGGTCCTTCATGCACAGGTGAACGGCCGCCAGCTTGAAGGTCTGGGGCAGCGCCAGAATGTTGGGGTTTTCGCCCACAAATTTCTTCTTGGCATCCTCCAGGGCTTCCTCAAAGGTGGCCCGGGTCTTCAGGCCCATGCTGCGGGCGATGCCCGGCTGCTCGGCGCCCACGATGTAGATGGCGCTGGTGTTCATCTCGGCAATGTGGCCGCAGCTCATCATGGAGAAGCCGTGGAAGGGATGGAAGGCGTTGGCAAAGCGGTATTTGCGGATGTACTCCTCGTTGGTGGCGTAGTACTCGCCCAGACGGTTCATGTCCGGCAGGATGTTCATGTGATCGTGCTGGAAGTCCGTCCACTGGGCCCGCAGGTAGGGCCACAGCTCGTCGTGGAAGTAGCCGTTGCACAGCGACGAGCAGATGATCACGCACTTATCGCTCATCACCCGCTTATAGCGCAGCACCTGGGCGCTCAGGGCCTGCATCATCATGATGGGGTTGGTGCCCATGCCGTCGCCGTAGTGGAACTTCTGGGGCATGCCGAACACCAGCACGTCGTATTTCTTTTCCGCCCAGTGCACATAGGTGCGCTTGTCGGCCAGCTTCCAGGAGATGGGCATCATCTCCTTGGCGTAGCCGGAGTAGATGGCGATTTGACGGCTGCGGGTGTCCAGCACCGCGTCGCAGCAGAAGAAGGGATGGCCCATCTTCTCCTCCATGTGCATGCCGATCTCGTCGAACTTGGTGCGCATCAGGCTGCCGCCGTTCACCGGGGTAAAGTCGTCCCGGTGCATCACCTCGGGCACATGGTGGCTGGCGATGCTGCGCCAGTTGGTGATGCCGGTGGCGCAGTGCTTGTAGCCGCCGGAGTAGCCGCCGTAGGGGTTGCCCTGCACATGGCCGATGAGGATGGGGATGTCACACTCGAACACCGTCTTGTTCATGAACACCGGGTCGCCCCGCCGGGTGCAGCCCAGATCCACCATGTTGTCCGGGTCCTCGGAGTCATGACTGGTCATCTGATGGGTGTACCAGAACTCGTTGAACAGCTCCTCGCCGAAGATGGCCTTGTAGTCCTCCGGCTTTGCACGGGGGTGCAGGCCGTTGGAGATGATGAACCGGATGTCCTCCTTCTTCACGCCCTTGGCGTACAGCTCCCGCAGGATGAATTTGATGGACATTTTCCGGTGGCTGGTGGCCTGCTCGCCGCCCTTCACCCGGTCCGGCACGATGAAGACTACCTTCGCGCCGGGGAAGGCCAGCTCGCTCAGGGGCTTCATGCCGATGGGGTCATGCAGGCTTTCCAGATAGGCCTCTTCCAGCTTGTCTTCCGGGATATAGTCCGGGTCGGGCACGGTGGTGCCGGGGATGAACACATCGGTATTGTCGGGCAGCTGGGCGCTCATCACGCCCTGGCCATATTCAAAATCCAGTTTCATGGGTCGTTTCTCCTTTTCGTTTTATTCGCCCAGATAGGTGCGGATGATCTCCAGATATTCGTCCGGATAGAAGCCGATCTCGCCGGCAAAGCGGGTCAGGGCGATCAGGCCGCCGTCGATCTCCTCAATGCTGGCCAGCATCTCGGCGTTGTCCTTTTTCAGGCCGCCGCCGTACACCACCGGCACGCCGCCGGTGCGCTCTTTCACAAAGCGGGCGATCTTTTGGATGTAGGGTTTGTCCGCCGGGGTCTTGCCGGGGCCGATGGACCAGATGGGCTCGTAGGCGATGACCACCTGGCTCTTGTCCACGCCCTCCAGGCCGATGTCCAGCTGCTCGCCCAACACCTGCTGCCAGTTATCCTGCTCCTCGCTTTTTTCGCCGATGCAGTACAGCACCTTCATTCCCCGGGCAATGGCGGCTTTGATCTCCTTGTTCAGCAGCCGGTTGGTGGCGGCGGTGTCGGTGACGCCCGCCTCCGCCAGGATGCCGTTTTTGTCGTTGCGCTCCTCACAGTGGCCGATGATCACCCCGCCGCAGCCCATGGCTTTGGCAATGGAAGCGGGCCGGTTGGTGGTGAAGGCGCCGAAGTTGCCGCCGGGGGCGGTGTCGTCCCGGTAGACGCTCTGGCAGCCGATCTTCACCGGGCTGTTCTCGCAGCGGGCCGCCGCCGCGCCCAGGAGGTGGGCTTCCGGGAAGAACTGTACGAACTCCACCTTTTCGGGGTCGTACTGTTTCAGGGCCTGCTGGGTATTCTCCACGATGTAACGGCCCCAATCCGCCACCGGCGCGATGCGGTTCACGCCGCCGTATTCCACCGGCACGTCAAAGCGTTTCAGGTTCAAAAAAATATATTTCATGGGCGCTTTCTCCTTTCCTTTTTCAGGGGATAAAACCAGCCAAAGCCGGCCCCGTTTTGCCGCGGGGCCGGCCGGTGCTTTGTTGTCAGATGCCCTGCTGGCGGTAGCGCTGGGCCATCTCGTCCAGGGTGACCCGCTCCACGGCGGGGGCCTTGCCCACGCTGCCGAACTCCACGATCAGGGTGCCCACCACTTCCTTGACGCCCCGCTCGATGCAGTCCACGATGGCGGCCACGTCCTGGTCGGGCACGTTGCCGTACATCACGGTGTCCATGATGGGCGGCAGGAAGGCCCGGGGGTCAAAGGCGCTCTTCTTGGCTTCCAGCAGCCGGTAGATCTCGCCGATGCTGGCGCTCTGGCGCAGCTCGGGATGATCGGCAAACAGCTCTTTCATGTTGCGGGTCACCGCCAGGCGGATGTCGGTGTCCACATTGATCTTGGCGATGCCGCAGCGGGCGGCCTCTTTCAGCTGGGCCAGCTCGATGCCGTAGGCGTTCTGGATGTCGCCCCCCAGCTGGTTGATCTCTTTTACGATGTACTGGGGCACGGTGGAAGAACCGTGGCTCACCAGGGCGCAGAAGATGCCCTCATGCAGCAGGCACTCTTTGGTGGCGATGGCGATCTCCTTGCGCAGCTTGGCTCCCTTGCCCTTGTTGGCGCCGTGCATGGTGCCGTAGCTGATGGCCAGAGCGTCCACCTTGGTCTTTTTGATGAACTCCACCGCGTCCAGGGGGTTGGTGTAGGTGGAACCGGCGCTGAACACATGGTCCTCCACACCGGCCAGCACGCCCAGCTCGGCCTCCACCGAAACGCCCCGCTCGTGGGCGTACTTGACCACCTCACGGGTCAGCTCGATGTTCTCTTCAAAGGGCAGGCTGGAACCGTCGATCATCACGCTGGTGTAGCCGCCGGCGATGGCCGCCTTGCAGGAATCAAAGTCCCGGCCGTGGTCCAGATGCAGCGCCACGGGGATCGGGCTGTCCGCGCCGTATTTTTTCACCGCTTCGCCGATGTTTCGGGCGCCCACCTTTTTGTCCTCCAGGGTGGCGTTCATAAAATCGGTGCGGCCGCCCATAAAGCCGTTGGCCAGGTCCGCCCCCTGCAGAATGGCGGGGCTGCGGAACATCTCGTGCACCTGGATGGCGGCTTTTGCCTGGGCCACGGCGTTCACGTTGAACGCCCCCTGGGCATAGTGTTCTTTTTCGGTGGCTTCCAAGATCGCGCGCAGAGGTACTAACATATGGATACTCCTTTTTTTGATTCGTATCGGCCGCCGGGGCGGCAGGGTCAAACTGCGGCTTTTGTTTTTGCTATAGCTTCATCATAAAACAAAACCGCAGGGGTTACAAGGGGTTTGAACAAAATATTTACACGTGTGTATATTTTTTGGCAGATGCATCAATCTGGCATGCTTTTTTTGTGAAAAACAGCCCTGACCTTTGTCCGCATGCGGTTCAGTTTGTGGGCTTGCCCAGGGCGCGGAACATGCTGCGTTTGTATTCCTCTACCCCGTTTTGGTCAAAGGGGTCCACGCCCAGCAGCTTACCGGACACGGCGCAGGCCATCATAAAGAAATAATACATCCTGCCATAGGTCTCCTCATCCAGCCGGGGCAGCCGCAGCTGGATGCAGGGCACGCCGCCGGCGTCATGGGCCTGGAGGGTGGCCTTCTCCGCCGCCCGGTTCACGTTGGCGAAGTCCATACCGTCCAGGTAATCGAACCGGTCGCCGAAGTCCTTGTCCGGCTGCACCATCAGGCTCGCGCCGGGGTCATCCACCATCAAGAAGGTCTCGATCAGAATGCGCTTGCCCTCCTGCATGTACTGGCCCATGCTGTGCAGATCCTCGGAGTTTGTCATGGTGGCCGGGAACAGGCCCTTGTGGTCCTTGCCCTCGCTCTCGCCGAACAGCTGCTTCCACCAGCTTTGGGCCCAGAACAACCGGGGCTCAAAGGCGGCCAGCATCTCGATGGCGTAGCCCTTCTGGCCCAGGGCGCTGCGCACCGCGGCATATTCGGCGGCGATGCCGCCCTGTGCGGCGGCCAGCTCCGCTTCCATTGCCGCGCCGCCCGCCACAAAGGCCTCCACGTCCAGCCCGGCCACCGCCAGCGCCAGCAGCGACACCGGGCTGAAAGCGGAATACCGCCCGCCGATGCGCTCCGGGAAACTGAGGAACAGATACCCGTTCTCTTTTGCGATCTCCTCCAGGCGGCTGCCGTAGGTGCCGGTGAGCACCACCCGCCGGGCCATCTCCTGGGGGATGTAGCGCTCGCTCATCCAGCGGCGCAGTACCCGGAAATGGCTGCCCGGCTCCAGGGTCTCGAAATTCTTGGCGATCACGTTGATATAAACGCTTTTGCCCTCCAGTTTTTTCAGGGTCTGGGCCAGCTCCCAGGCCGAAAGGGTGTTTCCCGCATACAGGATCTCGGGGCCGGTGGTGTCCAGCGCCTGGATCATGGCCCGGGCTGCCTGATTGGAGCCGCCCACGCCCACCAGCACGAACACGTCCGCCTGTTCCCGTATCTCCTTCGCCTTTTCGGCGATCTGCGCCCGCTGCATGGCTGCCTGCTCACAGTGCAGCCAGCCGGTCACGCCCCAGTCCTGGCTGCCTTCGGCGGTGGCCATCAGCTGCCGGTAAACGTCCTTTGCCCGCAGGTGCTCCTGCTCCAGCAGCCCGGCATCCGCATAGCGCCGGGCAAGGTCGGTGTTCAGATAGATCTTCATAACCGCTCATTTCTCCCTATCTTTCATTATAGGCCGCCGCTTTTCGGCTGGCCAGTATGAAAATCCCTCATACTTTTTTCGTTTGCGCGCCGCCAAGCTGTTTCCTCATTTTGCGAAAACGGCGAACAGAGCCTGGCCGCGGCCAGGCTCTGTTTGCTGCGTTTTGGTCACAGCGTTGGCAGGGGCCCGATCTTTTTGCCGCGCGGCCCGCGCCAGTCTGTATGGCTCCTGATCAGAAGTCGATCTGGGGCTCTTGCTGCAGCTCGGCGGCGTGCTTTGCCCGCAGGGCTTCCTGCATTTCCAGTTCGTCCTTGCGGTCCATGGGGTAGAACCACATGCTCACCAGGCTGCACACATAACCGATGATGGGGATCAGGGTCATCATCAAAAGGAATGCGGTCTGGGTGCTTTCGGTCTGCACCGCCAGCGCTTCGTCAAAGCCCACCGCAGTCATGATGGAGCCCATGAAGAAGGCGCTGAAGGCCTGACAGCACTTGTTGATGAAGGTAAAGGTGGAGGATACCAGCGCCGAATTGTTCATACCGGTCTTCCATTCGGAGTAGTTGGCCGCATCCAGCACGGCGGCGCGGCTGAGCATGTTGTTCAGGTTCTGGGTGAAGGCGATGGTGAGCAGCGTGAACATGACCGCCGCCACGTTCTTGCCCATGAACATCATGGGCAGAGTGAGCAGGATGGCCAGCGCTTCCACCACGATGATGCTCCACTTTTTGCCGGTCTTGGCCACCAGAGGCTGCACGAAGAAGATCATCAAAAAGGCCACGATGGTGCCCATGTAACCGATGTAGCTGATCAGATCGGTGCGGCCCTCCAAATTGTAGGTAAAGAAGTAAAGGCGGGCGGCATTGGAGATCTGCATGGCAAACATATCCGTGCCGTAGGCAATGAGCACGCACACCAGCGCCCGGTTTTTGAACACCGCCGCCATGCTCTGGCCAAAGCTCATCTTCTTGCCGCTCTTCTTTTGCTCCGCCTGGGCCGGGTTGTATACGTCCAGCTTGCGCACCGACTGGGCGGACAGGATGAACAGGAAGGTGGCCACCACGGCGATGCCGATGACCACCACGCTCCAGGCGTGGGGATCGTCCTGGCCGCCGAAGTGGTTCAGCAGGGGCAGCGCGAAGCTGGTGACCACCAGGTTCGCAACGGTGCCCAGCGCCTGGAAGATGGACTGGATGCGGGTGCGGCGGGCCACGTCACTGGAAAGGATGATGGGCAGCGCCAGCTGGGGGATCTGCACCACCGTCCAGGCCAGGCTGTACATGATATAGATCACATAAGCGTAGACCAGATTCATCGCCGGGCCGAACTGGGGGCAGGTGAACAGCAGCACGAAGATGACGCCCAGGAAGGGCGCGCCGAACACGATGAACGGCCGGTATTTGCCCCAGCGCTTGGTGTTGGTGCGGTCCACGATCATGCCCATCAGCGGGTCGGTGACCGCGTCCACCAGGCGGGCCACCATCAGGATCAGGCCGGCCTGGAAGGGGCTGATCTTCAGCAGGTTGGTGAAGAAGTACATCACATAGGTGCCAACAAACAGGAAAATCAGGTTGTTGGCGATATTACCGAGGCTGTACAGCCAAATATCTTTTTCTTTGGCTTCGCCCCGTGCAAGTGTTTTTGCCATGGTAGTTCCTCCCTTTGTTTTTACGCTCCGTTGCTTTTATTCCCGCTGCCGTCCGCCTTCCGGGCGGCCGGCAGCGTTCGTCTTCTTATTCCACTGTGACCGGGCAGGTGTATGCCCGCTTGCCCATCACGTTCACCGCCGGGCCGGTCAGTTTCACCGCGGCACGCAGAGGCAGGTCTTCGCTGCTGGTGCCCACCATCACATCCAGCACGCCGGGCTCCACCACAAACTCCATCTCCTCGTTGTAGTAGCCCAGCTGGGCGCAGGCCAGCTGGAAGGTGACCGCCTTTGCCTCACCAGGGGCCAGATCCACCCGCACGAAGCCCTGCAGCTGCTTATTGGGGCGGGTCACATGGGCGCCGTTGAAGTGGGTATACAGCTGCACCACCTCGCTGCCAGCCCGTTCGCCAGTATTCTTCACGGTGCAGCGCAGGGTGATGGCGCCATCGGTGGCAGCCTGCTGTTCCGCCGCGAGCCCTTCCACCGCAAAGCTGGTGTAGGAAAGGCCGTAGCCGAAGGGATACAGGGGCCGGTTAGAGCCGTCCACATAGCCGCCGGAGAAAATGGCGCTGGCAAAGCTGTCGGCTCCGTCGGTGTAGCCGCTGCCCACCTTGTGGCTGTAATACAGGGGGATCTGCCCCTCGCTGCGGGGAATGGTCACCGTCAGCTTGCCGCCGGGGTTCACCGTGCCATCCAGCGCTTCCGCCACCGCTTTGCCTGCGCTGGGCCCGGGCATCCAGGCCTGCAGGATGGCCGCCGCGTGTTCCGCCGCCCAGTTCACCGCAAAGCAGCCCGGGCCATAGAG
>CASEVW010000041.1 GCA_949291395.1 uncultured Oscillospiraceae bacterium
TACACCCGGCGGCCCTGGCCTGCGGCGGACGGCGCGCGTCTTACGATGGGATCAGCCATAAGTCACAGGCCTCCTTTGCAAACGATCAATAACACAGATAAGCGAACACAAGGCCCAGGGCCACGAACATGGCGGCCAGCAGGCTGAAACCGGCGTCGATCTTCACCTCGCTCCAGCCGCGCATCTCGAAGGAGTGGTGGATGGGGGTCATCTTAAACAGGCGCTTGCCGTGGGTCAGCTTGAAGTAGGTCACCTGGATCACCACGGTGGCCGCCTCCCAGATGTACACCGCGCCGAAGAAGAACAAGATCTCCGGCCGGCCCATGCCGTAGGCAAGGCCCGCCACCGCGCCGCCCAGGAACATGCTGCCGGTGTCGCCCATGAAGGTCTTGGCCGGGTAGAAGTTCCAGATCAAAAAGCCCGCCAGCGCGCCGGCCAGGGCCGCCACGAACAGGCTGATGTTAAAGTGGCCCAGCAGGCTGCTGAGAGTCAAAAAGCCCAGCATGCTCACAAAGGTCACGCAGGAGCACAGCCCGTCGATGCCGTCGGTCAGGTTCACGGCGTTCACGATGCCGATGATCAGGATGTAAGACAGGGGGTAGAAGAAGATGCCGAAGTCCACCATGCCAAAGAAGGGCAGGGTGATGCTGGTGCTCAGGGTGCCGTTGAGGGCAAGTCCACCCAGCAGCAGGGTGGTCACCAGCAGCTGCCCGGCGATCTTCTGCCAGGGGCGCAGGCCCAGGTTGCGCTTTTTGACCACCTTGATGAAGTCGTCCAAAAAGCCGATGAGGCCAAAGCCAAAGGCCGAAAAGATAGACAGATACAGGTTCTGGCTGCCCGCGCCGCCCAGCAGCTCGGGGCTGGAGTGCATCAGGCTGAGCAGGGCAAAGCACACCGCCAGCACACTGCCCAGAATAAAGCACAGGCCGCCCATGGTGGGGGTGCCCTGTTTTTTGTTGTGCCAGGTGGGGCCGATCTCCTTGATGGTCTGCCCAAAGTGGAGCTTGCGCAAAAAGGGAATGATGAAAAGGCCGGAGACCGCCGAGATGATAAATCCGCAGGCGGCGGCCACGATCAGCGCGTAGCGTGCCATAAGTTTCGTTCTCCTCTGTTATTCCAAAGTGATTTTTTCATACAAAGCGGCCAGCACCTTTTCCAGCTGCACGCCCCGGCTGGCCTTTGCCAGCAGGGTGTCGCCGGGGCGCAGGATGCCCCGCAGGGCCTGAACGGCCTGGTCGTGGGTGTCGCAGCAGGTCACCGCAAGACCTGCTTTTTCCGCTTCTTCGGCCATAAAATGGCTTGCCTTGCCCAGGGTGACCAGATGGTGGATACCGCTTTGGGCCGCCAGGCGGCCCGCCTGCCGGTGGGCCTCTTCCTCAATGGCTCCCAGCTCCAGCATATCCCCCAGCAGGGCGATCTTGCGCCCGGCGCTGGGATAGTCCGCAAACATGGCAAGGCTTGCTTTCATGCTGTCCGGGCTGGCGTTGTAGCAATCCTCAATAAAAACGCAGCCGTTTTTCTCCACCCGGTTCTGGCGCATGCCGGTGCTTTGGTAATCCGCCAGGGCGGCGGCGCAGCGGGCGGCATCCAATCCAAGGCGGGTGGCGGCGGCGTAGGCGGCCAGGGCGTCGTACACGGCGTGGCGGCCCAGCACCGGGATCTGCACCGCAAATTCCCCGTGCTCTGTATCTTCCAACACGAAGCGCATGCCGCCGGGCACCGTCTCCACCTGGCGGGCCCGCACCTGGGCCCAGCCGGCATCGATGCCGTACCACACCGGGCGCAGCCGCTGGGGCAGCATGCCGGTGTCTCTGGCTTTCACCAGATATTCGTCGTCGGCGTTCAGGGCCAGGGGCGCGCCGTCCGGCAAGCCGGCGCAGATCTCCAATTTTGCTTTCAGAATGTTGTCCCGGCTGCCCAGGCTGTCCAGATGGCTCACGCCGATGCAGGTGATGAGCCCTGCGCTGGGCTTGGCTGCCCGGCTCAGCCGCTCGATCTCGCCCAAAGCGCTCATGCCCATCTCCACCACGGCGTACTGGGTCTCGTCCGTCAGTCGGAAGAGGGTGTTGGGCACGCCGATCTCGTTGTTCTGGTTGCCCTCGGTCTTTAAGGCATTGCCAAAGGCGCTGAGCACCGCGTAGCAGAACTCCTTGGTGGTGGTCTTGCCCACGCTGCCGGTGACGCCGATCATCTTGGGGTGGAACAGCATCCGGTAGTTGGCCCCCATGCGCACCATGGCGTGGTGGCTGCTGGGGCAGAGCACCAGCTGGCGCTGGGGCACCCCCTCCACCGGGTGGTTCGCCACCACATAGGCAGCGCCTTGCTGCACCGCCTGGGCGGCAAAGTCGTGGCCGTCCACCCGCTGGCCCGCAAAACACACGAACACGCAGTTGGGGCACAGCTTGCGGCTGTCGGTGACCACCGCCTCGATCATCTCGCTGCCCACCGAACCGGCCTGGGCCAGTCCGGCAAGCAGCATCCTTGCAGGGATCGGCTGCATGAAAAATAGCCTCCTTTATAAAGGGCAGCGCGCTGATTTGCAGGCGCGATGCCCGTCTGTGCTTGTTACATCAGTATGCGGCAACTGGCCGCGGAATGTGTACAGGCCGTTATTCGGCCGGCTGGGCCGGGTCGCTGGCGGCACTGGTGTCGCTGGCGGCATCGGTGCCGGTATCCACGGCGGCGGCCTGGGCGGTGATGGTCACGATGGTGCCCATGGGGGTCTCGGTGCCCGCCGCCACGTCCTGGGCGGTCACGGTGCCCTCCGAATCGCCGCTCACCTTCACGTTCAGGCCGGCGGCGCTGAGGATCTGGCTGGCCAGGGCCACGCTCTTGCCGGTCACGTCCGGCACGGGCACCTTGGTGTATTCCGCCGTGTCGGTGTACAGATAGATGGTAGTGCCGCCGGGCACCTCGGTGCCCGCTTCCGGGTACTGGGCCAGCACCAGGTCGCCGCTGCCCACCCGGCGGTGGGTCAGGCCCTTTTTGTTCAGTTCCACCTGGGCCATGTCCCACTGCTTGTAGCTGTAATTGGAGGGGTTCACCAGATCCGGCACCTTCACATTGCCGGTGGGCAGCAGGCTGCTGTCCGTCTCGATGCCCAGATAGGGGGCCACCTCACTGATGATGTTGCCCACCAGGGGGGCGCTCAGCATGGAGCCGTAGTCGGTGTCGGCGTGGGGCTCGTCGATGAAGGCCAGGATGGCGATCTGGGGATCGTCCGCCGGCAGCACCGCCACAAAGCTGGATACCTTCTCCCAGTCGCCGTCCTCCCGCTTGCCGGTGTCCAGCTTTTCGCTGGTGCCGGACTTGCCGCCGATGTGATAGCCCGCCACGTAGGCGTTGCGGCCGGCGGCGCCGTCCGCGCCGTAGTCCACCACGCCCTCCATCATGGAGAGCACCGCCTGGGACACTTCCTCGCTGATGACCTGGCGCTTGGGGCTGGGGGAGATCTCCTCCACCACGTTGCCGTCCGCGTCCACGATCTGGCTGACGATGTGGGGCTGCACCAGGTAGCCGCCGTTGGCAATGGCGGAAACGGCGGTGATCATCTGGATGGGGGTCACCTTCTGGGCCTGGCCGAAACTGGTGGAGGCCAGGTCGATGACGGTCATGCTGTCCTGGGGATGGTAAGACACCCCGGCCACGGGAGACTGCTCCGCCGGCAGGTCGATGCCGGTGATCTCGGTAAAGCCAAAGGCGTTATAGTAATCCGAGAAGGTGTCCACGCCCATGGCCTGGGCCTCCTTGATGGTGGCGATGTTGCAGCTGTTGTACAGCACCATGCCCATGTTCTGCCAGCCGTGGTCGGCGCCCTCGGCACATCCATAGTCCTTGGTGCCGGGCAGCACCTGATAGCTGCCGCCGCAGTAGTAGGTGGTGCCGGGGGTGCTGGCCCCGGAGTCGATGGCGGCGCTGGTGGTGATCAGCTTGAACACCGAACCGGGGGTGTACAGCTCGGTGATGGCCTTGTTTTTCCATTGGCGCTGGCGCTCTTCGCCCTGCACCTTGGTGTACTCCTCCCCGTCCAGGCCCTCCAGCAGGGCGGCCCGCTCCGGGTCGTAGATGACCATGGGCTGGTTGGGGTCAAAATCAGGCTTGGTGGCCATGGCCAGGATCGCGCCGGTGTTCACGTCCATCACGATGGCCGCGCCCCGCTCGGTCACGTTGTTCACCTTCACCGAGTTTTCCAGGTATTTTTCCACGATGGCCTGGATGTTGGCGTCCAGCGTGAGCACCAGGCTGTTGCCGTCCTCCGCCGGGTACTCCACCCGGTCCTCGTTGGCGATCTCGTTGCCCAGGCCGTTTTTGATGCTCACCAGGCGGCCGGGGGTGCCGGCCAGCGTCTCTTCGTAGTAGCTTTCCAGCCCGTAAAAGCCGTAGCCGTCGGCGTGCATAAAGCCCAGCACGCTGGCGGCAAAGGCCCCGTAGGGGTATTCCCGCTTGGTGTCCTGGGTGATGGTGATGGGCAGGCCGTTTTTGTTGGCGTATTCCCGCACCTGGTCAGCGATGGGTTTGTCCACCTGCTTTGCCAGCACCTCGTACTGGCTCTCGGTGTCGATGAGCTTATCGTACACCTCCTGCTCGTCCAGGCCCAGCATGCCGGCCACGTCGGCGCTGACGGTGCGCACCCGCTCGGTGCGGCGCACCTCGGCGCTGCGCTCGTCCCCCTCGGCGGCCTTGAGGGCGCTGATCTGGCTGGGGTCGGCGGCGATGGTCCACACGATGCTGCTTTTTGCCAGCACCTTGCCGGTGGCGTCGTAGATCTGGCCCCGGGTGGGGGTGACCGCCACGTCTTTTAACTGCTGGTTGGCGGCCTGGATGCGGTATTCATCGTGCTTTACGATCTGCAGCCAGTACAGCCGCCCAATCAGCACGCAGGCCCCCAGCACGAAAGCGCCGCCCAGCATCCAGAACCGGGCTGCGGACTTTTTTTTGCGGGGCCGCTGGGAATTGTTTTGTTCTGCCATGTGTCATGTTCCTCGCTGATCTTGCAACAATTTGCCGCATTTTGTCCCAATAGCGAAAAAAGCGTGCGCTTGCGGCACGCTTTTCAGCTTACGGGTCAAGATAATCCATCAAACTAAGCAAACCGTTGCTCAAAAAATCACTGAAACGTTCAAAGCCGGTCTCCGGCCGCAGGATGGTGCTCTCGCTTTCCAGCGTCACATAGGTGATCTGGCTTTTATCCAGTTTCATCAGGCCCAGCTGGGTGGTGGCGATCTGCTCCACGTTTTTCAGGCTGGTCTTGCTGTCCAGCACGCCGGAAAGGTAGTTGTAATCGCTTTGGGCGTTCACCAGCTGCCGCTGGGTAGACTGGATCTGGGTGGTGAGCTCGGTGAGGGTGGCCTGGCTCTCCAGCAGGCCGGCGGTGAGGCCCACCATCACCACGCACACCGCGATGACCTTGATCTTTTCGGCGCTTATCTTCAGTTTCTGCTTTTTGCCTTCCACCGCCCGCATCCGGGGCTTTGTTTCCAGGGGACGGCCCGCGAACCGTTCCAGATCATAGGCTGCCTGTGCCATGTGACCGCTCACCTCTTTCTTGTTGCATATTGCCGCACCCGGCGGTGCGGGCGCTGTGTTACAGTTTTTCGATCACCCGCAGCTTGGCGGAGCGGCTGCGCCGGTTCTCCTCCAGCTCCTGCGGGGTTGCCTCGATGGGCTTGCGGGTGATGAGTTTGCCCTTCGCCTTGCCGCCGCAGACGCACACCGGATACTCCGGCGGGCAGGTGCAGGCGGTGGCCCACTGGCGGAACTTGTTCTTCACCAAACGGTCTTCCAGCGAGTGGAAGGTGATGATGGCAAAGCGTCCGCCGGGCAACAGCAGGTCAAAGATCTCGTCCATGCCCTGGCTGAGCACGTCCAGCTCGCTGTTCACGGCGATGCGCAGGGCCTGAAAGCTGCGGCGGGCGGGGTTTTTGTCCTTGCGGCGCACCGCCGGGGGCAGGGCGCTGGCAATGGCGTCCGCCAGCTGCAGCGTGGTCTCAAAGGGCGTTTCTTCCCGGCGCTGCACGATGCGCCCGGCAATGGCCCAGGCGTAGGGCTCCTCGCCGTACTCCCGCAAAATGCGGGCCAGCTCTTCCCGGCTGGCGCTGTTCATCAGGTCCGCCGCCGTGGGGCCGCTCTGGCTCATGCGCATGTCCAGCGGGGCGTCTGCCCGGTAGGAAAAGCCCCGGGAAGCGTCGTCCAGCTGGTGGGAGGAGACTCCCAGGTCCAGCAAAGCGCCGTTGATGTGATGGATACCCAGGCCGTACAGGGCGCTGCGGGCGTTGCAGAAATTGGTCTGCACCAAAGTGGCCGGCAGGCCCTCCAGGGCTTTGCCCGCCGCCTGGATGGCGTCCGGGTCCTGATCCAGGCTGACCAGCCGCCCGGTGGTCAAACGCCGGGCGATCTGGCTGGAATGGCCGCCGCCGCCGGCGGTACCGTCTAGATAGATGCCCGCCGGGTCGATGGCCAGGCCTTCCAAACATTCGTTGAGCAAAACGGGGATATGATTGAATTCCACGTGCTGTCCCCCTTACAAGTCCAGTTCTTCCATGGCCGCTTCCAGCTCGTCGCTGCCAAAGGCGGCCTGTTTTTGCTGCCATGCAGCGGTATCCCAGATCTCGGCGCGTTTGCCCACGCCGATGATGGTAACGTCTTTTTGCAGGTTCGCATGGGCCCGCAGCGAGGGCGAGATGAGCACCCGGCCCTGCTTGTCCGGGCTGACCTGGGTGGCCATGGCGAACAGAAAGCGCTGGATCTCACGGGTCTTGACCATGCTCTTGGTCTGCATCTTTTCGCAGATGGCCTGCCACTCGCTTTCCGGAAAGGCCACCAGGCAGCCGTCCATCCACCGGGTGATGACGAACTCCTTGCCCATCTGCTCCCGGAACCGTGCGGGGAAATTCAGACGGCCCTTTTCGTCGATGGCGTAGTTGTACTCGCCCATCAGCATCCCTGACCGCCTGCCTTTCCGGGGCCTTTTTGGGGGGATGCGGCAGCCGGTTTGCGG
Organism: uncultured Oscillospiraceae bacterium; assembly: GCA_949291395.1. GTDB lineage: Bacteria > Bacillota > Clostridia > Oscillospirales > Ruminococcaceae > Allofournierella. The sequence goes on from CASEVW010000041.1 coordinate 6,998, forward strand.
ATCCACTGCGGTGGACGAAACTCCACTTCTCCCCACTTCTACCCACTGTAATCATAATTATACGGTATGGCCCCCTAAAATGCAAGACAGTGCCGTAAAAAAGAAATGTGAAAAAATCGCTCTTTTGCCGCATATTATCCCGGTTTTTCCGGCGTTTTGACGGAACACCGCGCCCTTTTTGCCCGCAAAAAAGCAGGCCCCCGGCGTGGGAGTCTCCACGCTGAGGGCCTGCTGTGATTCGGTTTTGTGGATCAGCCGCCGTTTTTGGCGTTCTGGCGCAGGTTGGCGCGCACCGTTTTCACCTCGGCGGCGTTGCGGGCCAGCTGCTCCTCGGTGATGCGCAGCATGTTCTCGCAGTAGTCGGTGACGGTGGTGCGCATCTCACGGGACTGGCTCTGAGCAGAGGACAGGATGTCCGCCGCGCGCTGCTGGGCCGCCCGCACGATCTGCTCCTCCCCCACCAGGATGCGGGCCCGGTCCTCGGCCTTTTTCACAATGGCCTCGGCCTCCCGCTTTGCGTCGGCAACGATGTCGGCCCGGTCGTTCACGATGGCCTTTGCCTGGCGGATCTCGGTGGGCATGTTCAGGCGGATCTCGTCGATGATGTCCCGCATTTTGTCAATGTCCACCATGCGCTTGCTGCCGGAGAACGGCAGGCCGGAGGCCTCTTCCATGGTCTCTTCCATCAGGTCCAGCAATTCGTCGATGTTCATTGTTCAACGCTCCTTTTCATAGCGGGTCACCAGAACGGTGCCGTATCGGTACTGCTTTTTCTTCAAAAGGCCCTCACAGGCGTCCGGCAGCGGGGCCGCCACCTCGCTCTCGCACACCACGGTGCCCCCCGGCTCGGTGACCGCCGCCACCGCCGGCAATATCTCGGCCAGGGTGTTATGGCGGTAAGGCGGGTCCAGCAGCACCAGGTGATAGGTGCCCCTCTCCCGCTGCAAAAAGGCCGCCGCCTGGCTTTGGCAGATGCGGCTTTTTTCCGCCACGCACGCCGCCCGGCAGTTTTTGCCGATCACGCCGATGGCGCCCCGGTCCTGGTCCACGAAGGTGCAGGCGGCAGCGCCCCGGCTCAGCGCCTCAATGCCAAGCTGGCCGCTGCCTGCGAACAGGTCCAGCACTCTGGCCCCGGGCAGGATGAACTGCAAGGCGCTGAACATCCCCTCTTTCACCCGGTCCACGGTGGGCCTTGTAATGTCTTCTCCCGGCAGGGCCGTCAGCTTGGTCCCCCGGGCGGAACCTGAGATCACACGCATAGCGGTCCCTTTTCCCCCTTTTTGTCACTGAGTCAGTTATCATTATGGCCTCTCGGCCTGTATTTGTCAAGTTCACAGATCAACTGGCTTGCCCTGCAATTTTTGCAGCATCCGGTCCACCTTCTCCGCGTCGCACCGGTGATAAAGCACTCCGTCCAGCTGGATGTTCGGCCCCTTGCCGCACTGTTTGAAGCAGTTTTGGGTGCGCAGCCGCACCGTGCCCGCCGGCAAAGCGGCGATGCCCTGTTCCAGCCGGGCCAGCAGCGGGGCGTTGGCCTGGCCGCAGCGGCCGCCGCAACACACCACGATCTCGTGAAGGGCCTGCTGCCGTTTCAGGCTGGGATACAGCCGGATCAGCTTTTCCATGGCCGGCAGCTTCCAGCCGGTGACGGCCGCCGCCGTTTCCAGCGCCTGGTCCGGCAGATGGCCGTAGATCGCCTGGATCTCCCGCAGAAAGGCCACCAGGTCCTCCTGGCTTAAGGCTGCCGCCCTGCCCCGTAGCCCGGCGTAATACTCCGCCGCCTGGGCAAACTGCTCGTGTTTTTCTTCCATGGTCACGCCTCCTGTTCCTGTGAATGAAAATGCTGGTAGACGGCCGCCGCCGCCTTTTTGCTCACGCCTTTTGCGTTTTCCAACGCTTCCAGCTCCGCCTGACGCACCGCCCCCACCGACTTAAAGTGCCCCAGCAGGGCTTTTGCGGTGGCAGGCCCCACGCCGGGGATGGCGGTGAGGCTGGAGGCATAGGCCTTCTTTTTCTGGCTGGCCCGCTGGTAACTGATGGAGAACCGGTGCACCTCGTCCTGAATGGAGGAGATGAAGGTGAAGATGTTCCGGTGCATGCTGATGGCGATCTCCTGGCCGTCGCTGGTGACGATGGCCCGGGTGCGGTGGTGGTCGTCCTTCACCATGCCGTACAGGGGCACCGCCGCCAGCTGCGTGCCCGCCAAAGCGGCCTTCACGGCGCTCACCTGGCCCTTGCCGCCGTCCAGCAGGATCACGCTGGGCAGCACCGAAAACTGGCCCGGCGTGCCCTTTTCGTACTCTTTTGCCCGGCGGCTGAGGGCTTCGGCCATGCTGGCGTAGTCGTCGGTGCCCACCACCGTTTTCATCTTGAACCGCCGGTAGCCGCTCTTTTTGGGGCGGCCGTTCTCAAACACCACCATGCCGCAGACGCTGGTGCCGTCGCCCCAGTTGGAGATGTCGTAGCTCTCGATCACCTGGGGCGGCTCGGGCAGGCCCAGCACGGCGGCGGCCTCATCCAGCAGGCGCTGCTGCCGGTCGGTGCGGCCGCTCTCCCGGGCCAGGCGCTCCACCGCGTTGGTGTAGGCCATGTTCACCAGTTTGGCGGTGTCGCCCCGCTGGGGCACATACAGCTGCACCTTGCTGCCCCGGGTCTGCTCCAGCAGCTGGTTCAACGCCTGGGCGCTCTCGGGCAGGGCATCCACGGCGATCACCCGGGGGATCTCCTCCCCGTCCAGATAATAGCGGGGCAAGAATTCCTCCCGCAGGGCTTCCAGGTCGGTGGAGCCCCGGAACAAGAATTCCCGCTTGTCGGTCAGGCGGCCCTGGCGGTAGCGCAGGATGGCGGCGCAGCTGTTCTGCCCGGCGCCGGCAAAAGCGATCACGTCCATCTGCACGTTCTCGTCCACCACCACTTTCTGCCCGGCAGACACCTTTTTGATGGCGGCGATCTGGTCCCGCAGCAGGGCGGCCTGTTCAAAGTCCAGCCGCTCGGCGGCCTGCTCCATCCGCTGTTCCAGCGTTTTCACGATGTCCTTTTTGCCGTGGCGGATCAGCCGGATGGCTCCCTGCACCGCCTCGTTGTAGGCCTCCTTGCTGATCTTGCCGCTGCACAGGGCCATGCACTTGCCGATGTGGGCGTTCAGGCAGGGGCGGCCCTTGCCGATCTCCTGGGGGAAGCGCCGGCTGCACCGGGGCAGCAAAAAGGCGTTCTGGGCGGTCTCCACCATCTCCCGCACCGCAAAGCTGCTGGTGTAGGGGCCGATGTACTCCGCCCCGTCCTCCTCTTTTTGCAGCACTGCCGAGATGCGGGGGTATTCCTCCTTCGTCACCTTCACATAGCTGTAGCCCTTGTCGTCCTTTAACAGGATGTTGTATTTGGGGGTGTGGGCCTTGATCTGGCTGGCCTCCAGCACCAGGGCTTCAAACTCGCTTTGGCAGACGATCACGTCAAAGGCAAAGGCGTGCTCGATCATCTGGGTGACCTTGGCGTCGTGGGGCACCCCCTCCCGGAAATACTGGCTCACACGGGTGCGCAGCCGCTTTGCTTTGCCGATGTAGATGATCTCGTCCCGCTTGTCCCGGATGATATACACGCCGGGCAAAAGGGGCAGCATCTTGGCTTTTTGGTACAGTTCGGCCTTGGTCATCGGCCCGCCTCCTTGTATTATAGAGTAGTAGTTATTAGAGCCCCTCTCCAAGGGCTATGTGCTACACTGTAAGGGATGCTGTGGATTGGTGATCGCCTCCTACCACAAGATGGTTCTTGAAAGGTTCCAACCACAGCCCCTTACATTTTGTTGATCAGTTAAATACCGCCAGACGGTTTATGTGGAACAAGGCTACAAAAGTAAGGTGTACTGTGGATGCAGCATCACATATTTACCGCTGGAGGGATTTGTTATGGTGATTTCTGTTGGTATCGATGTCTCAAAAGACAAACACGATTGCTTTATCGTCAGCTCTGAGGGCGAAGTCCTGGCGGATGTATTCACGATTCCAAACAACATGGATGGGTTTCACCGTCTGTTGCAGAAGATCGAGGCTTGTGCTACACCGCAGGACAAAATAAAAGTAGGGCTTGAGGCGACCGGGCATTACAGCTACAACCTTCTCGGGTTTCTTCTTGACAATGGTCTGGCCACCTATGTCCTGAACCCCTTGCGCACAAACCTCTACCGAAAAAGCCTTAGCCTGAGAAAGACCAAAACCGACCGGGTGGATGCACGAACGATTGCTTCTATGCTGTTATCCGATGCGGGCCTCAAACCCTACACAACTACAGCATACCACAACGAAGAGCTAAAGTCACTAACCAGATACCGTTTTGACAAGGTGAAGGAACGCGCCAAACTGAAAAGTTCTGTCTCCCGGCTAGTCTGTATCCTGTTTCCTGAGCTGGAAAAGCTGGTGCCGTCTCTGCACATTGCCTCGGTCTACGCCTTGCTGGAGGAGTTCCCCGGAGCCAAGCAGGTTGCAAGCGCCCATTTGACCAGGCTAAAATCCCTTCTGGAAACAGCCTCCAAAGGCCGCTACAAGCAGGAAATGGCGCTGGCGATCCGCAATGCAGCCAAAAACTCGATTGGTTCCCGGATGCCTGCCAAGTCCCTTGAATTGCAGCACACCATCCGTCTCATCCGTGAATTGGATACTGAAATCGTGGAAATCGAGGAACAGATCCAGTCCATTATGGATGAACTCCATTCTCCCATTACCACTATCCCAGGATTGGGCTTCCGTATGGCTGCTATGATCCTTGCTGAAGTGGGCGATTTCTCTCGCTTTGACTCCCCGGACAAGCTGCTGGCTTATGCCGGGATGTCGCCCTCTACTTACCAGTCCGGCCAGCTTAAAAATTGCTACCCGCACATGGAAAAGAGCGGTTCCAGGTACCTGCGCTATGCCCTTTTCAATGCAGCCAAGTATGTCTGCCTCTGGGACACTAACTTTGCCGCTTATCTTGCCAAGAAACGGGCGGAGGGCAAGCATTACAACGTCGCCATTTCTCATGCAGCCAAAAAGCTCGTGCGTCTGATTTTCGCTATGGAAAAATCCGGGACGCCCTACCATTTGACCGTCTGACTTCTTCCGCTTTGCTATCCGAGGCCCGCTCGGGCCTCTGCTTTGCTATACCCTTTTTGAGCCATCTGCTTTTTCGCCTCCACTCATTTTGGGGGTTGACTTTTAATAGTTAATCTTTCATTGGTCATTATGCCCCGATCAGGGGAAAGAAAAAGGGCGGGTCTTTGACCCGCCCTTTGGTTGTATCAAAACAAGAAATTACTCAGCAAAACCGGAGTTCACCAGCTTGACCAGGCCCTCCACGGCAGCCTGCTCGTCCGCGCCGTCCGCGATGATGCGGATGGTGGTGCCGCCCACGATGCCCAGGCTCAGAACGCCCAGCAGGCTCTTGGCGTTTACCCGGCGCTCTTCCTTTTCCACCCAGATGGAAGACTTGTACTCATTGGCCTTCTGGATGAAGAAGGTAGCGGGACGGGCATGCAGGCCGACCTTGTTTTCTACAGTAACTTCTTTAACAAACATGATTCATTCGCTCCTATTTCTAAAAATTAGATGGGCTTCTGGTTGTTATGATAGCCCATTCTCACCGGATTGTACAGAGCATTTGTGCAATTTTGTCAGTTTTCCGAATCCTCAAAAAACCGGAAACGTTTCTTTGTGCAAAATCGCCACTAAGTTTTCAACATTCTCATAGCATTATCCCAAAAGTTTTAAACAATTTTAGGAATCAACCCTGTTTTTATACGTCTTTTGGTTTGTTTTTGTATGCTTCATACAGGTCCGGGCGGCGGTTTTTGGTGCGTTCCAGGCTTTGTTCCTGCCGCCATTTGTCAATATTGCCATGATGGCCGCTGAGCAGCACGGCGGGCACCTTTCTGCCCCGCCACTCTTCGGGGCGGGTGTACTGGGGATACTCCAAAAGGCCGTCCCAGTGGCTCTCGTTCTGGTAGCCCTCCGGCTCGGCCAGCACGCCGGGCTGCAAGCGCAGCACGCTGTCCGCCACCACCAGGGCGGCCAGCTCGCCGCCGGTGAGCACATAGTCCCCGATGCTGATCTCTTCGTCCGCCAGCTCCTCGATGACCCGCTCGTCCATCCCCTCGTAATGGCCGCACACCAGCAGCAGGCTGTCGTACTGGGCCAGTTCCTTGGCCTTTTCCTCGCTGTAGGGCTGGCCTGCCGCCGTCATGAATATGATATGCGGCCGGGGGCGGCCCTGTTCCTCCACCTGCCGCACGATGTCCATGCAGCAGTCGTAGATGGGCTGGGCGTTCATCACCATGCCGCAGCCCCCGCCGTAGGGGTAGTCATCCACCTGCTTTTGCCGGTTCAGGGTGTAATCCCGGATCTGGTGGCAGTGGGTCTCGATATAGCCTCGTTTTGCGGCCCGGCCCAGGATGCTCTCGTCCAGCACACGCTGGCACATCTCCGGGAACAGGGTCGCCACATCCACCCGCATCATACGCTGTCACCGTTTTCCGCGTCGCTGAACATGCCGGGGATGGGGCTCACCAGCACCTTGCGGCCCTCGATGTCGATCTTGTCCAAAAAGGGCTTCACCGCCGGGAACAGGGCGGTGCTGCCGTCCGGGCAGTCGATAGTGTACACGTCCTGGGCGCCGGGATGGTTCACCTCGCGGATGGTGCCGTACACCCGGCCGCTGGCGGAATCCACCACCTGGCAGCCCAGCAGGTCCACCTGGAAATAGTGGCCCTTGGGCAGCTTTGCGTCGGCCCGGTCGATGTAAAACACCTGGCCCACCAGCGCCCGGGCGGCGTCCATATCCCCAACGCCCGCAAAGGTCACCAGGGCCATGTTCTTGTGGGGGCGCACCTTGACCACCTCCAGCGGGTCCTGGCCCTGGGGGCCCCGGTACAGCCGCTTGAACTTGGCCAAAAAGGCGGCGTCGTCGCACCAAAGCTCCACCTTGACCTCGCCGGTCACGCCGTGGGTGGTCACCGCTTTGCAGACTTCCAGATATTGCTGCATTTCATCCTCTCCTTTGCGCTTCGCAAACAGATACAAAGAAGGCCCTTTGCGGCGGTTCGGCGGCAAAGGGCCCTGTTTGTGTTGTGTGAGTCAAGAAAAAGTCAGTCGATCTCGACTAAGACCTTTTCGCCCCTGCGAACGGCAGCCGCACGCATAACAACGCGGATGGCCTTGGCGATGCGGCCCTGTTTGCCGATCACCCGGCCCATATCGTTTTCCGCCACGCTCAGGTGGTAAACGATGGTGCCGTCCTCCCGGGGCTCGTCAACGGACACGGTCACAGCGTCCTTGTCATCGACCAGCCCCCGGGCAACTGCGAGCAACAGTTCCTGCATATGGTTGCCCTCCATTCCGAAAAAATCTTACAGGATCTCGTTCTTCTTCAGCAGAGTGCGAACGGTATCGGTGGGCTGAGCGCCGTTGGCGATCCACTTCTTAGCCTTCTCGGCGTCGATCTTCACAACGCTGGGCTCCTTGGTGGGATCGTAGTAGCCGATCTCCTCGATGAAACGGCCATCGCGGGGGAAGCGGCTGTCAGCAACAACAACGCGGTAGAAGGGAGCTTTCTTGGCGCCCATGCGGCGCAGACGGATCTTAACTGCCATAGTGGTGTACCTCCTGATCAATAGGGGCCTTTGCAAGGCCAGATAAATTTATTGTGTATAAAAACCTTACCCTCCCCAGGGGAAAAGCAGGTCATACCGGGTGGTGGGCCTTTTTAGAAGCCGCGCATGCGGCGGCCAAAGGCTTTGGGATTCTTTTTCATCTGCTTCATCACCTTCTGCATCATTTCAAACTGACGCAGCAGCTTGTTCACCTCTTCCACGCTGGTGCCGCTGCCGGCGGCGATGCGGCGCTTGCGCTTGGGGTTGATGATGCTGGGCTTCTCCCGCTCGGCGGGGGTCATGCTGTAGATGATGGCCTCGATGCGAACGAACACCTTTTCGTCGATGTCGTCCGGATTGATCTTGTTGCCGCCGGGCAGCATGGACACAAGGCTTGCCACGCCGCCCATCTTTTTCATCTGGGCCAGCTGGTCCAGCATGTCGTTCATGTCGAACTTATTTTCCATCAGCCGTTTGGCGGCTTCGGCGGCTTTTTTCTCGTCCTGGGCGTCCTGGGCTTTCTCGATGAGGGTGAGCACGTCGCCCATGCCCAAAATGCGGCTGGCCATGCGGCCGGGGTGGAACACTTCCAGGTCGTCCAGCTTTTCGCCGGTGCCCTGGAACTTGATGGGTTTGCCGGTGACGGCCTTTACGCTGAGGGCAGCGCCGCCCCGGGTGTCGCCGTCGGTCTTGGTGAGGATGATGCCGTCCACGGCCACCGCCTCGTTGAAGGCTTTGGCCACGTTCACGGCATCCTGGCCGGCCATTGCGTCCACCACCAGCAGCACCTCGTCCACGGTGACGGCCTCTTTGATGCGGCCCAGCTCATCCATCAGCTCCTGATCCACGTGCAGACGGCCCGCGGTATCCAGGATGACAATGTCGTTGCCGTAGTCCTTGGCGTGGGCCACCGCCTTTTTGGCGATGATCTCCGGCTTTTCGGTGCCCATGGTGAACACCGGCACGCCGGCCTGCTTGCCCACCACTTGCAGCTGGTCGATGGCGGCGGGGCGGTAGATGTCACAGGCCACCAACAGGGGGCGGTGCCCCTGTTTCAAAAACCACTTGCCCAGTTTGGCGGCGTGGGTGGTCTTACCATTGCCCTGCAGGCCGCAGAGCATCAGCACCGTGGGCGGCTTGGACTTGATGTGTACCCGGGCCGCCTCGTCGCCGCCCATCAGCTGGGTCAGCTCCTCGTTGACGATCTTGATGACCTGCTGGGCGGGGGTCAGGCTTTCCATGACCTCCTGGCCCATGGCCCGCTCGGTCACGCCCGCGATAAACTCTTTGGCTACCTTGTAGTTAACATCGGCTTCCAGCAGGGCGGTGCGCACCTCACGCATGGCGGCCTTGATGTCCGCCTCGGTGAGCTTGCCTTTGCCCCGCAGCCGTTTGAACACGCCGGAAAGCCGCTCGGAAAGAGATTCAAACGCCATGTGTTGGGTGTCCTTTCTGGTATTGAAGCGTCAGCCGGGGCGATGCCCTTACTCGCTGATCTGCTCGATGATCTCCAGCATCTGGTGCGCGGCCGTTTCCACCTTGGCGTTGGGCGCATAGCTGTTGGAATTGTAAAACTGGATGTCTTTGGCAAGGCCCTCCAGCCGGGCGATGCCCTGCTGCACGGTGCGGTAGCGCCCCGCAAAGCCGACCTTTTCTTCCAGATCCAGAAGAATGCCCTCGCCTCGCTTGATGGCGTCCCGCACGCCCTGCCGGGTGATGCCGAAATTGTCGGCGATCTCAGCCAGGGAAAGGTCGTTGTTGTAGTACTGTTCCATCACTTCCCGCTGTTTTTCGGTGAGCACGTCGCCGTAAAAATCCAGCAGAAAGGAGATCTCCAGATTCTTCGCCACCCGAACGTTCCCTCCCTCGGCCCTGGCTGTAAAGTGTTTTGCCTTTTCGTAAAGCGTTTTCGCTTTACAATTCGCTATTATAACAGAGGCCAAAAGCCCCTGTCAAGGGGTGTTTTGCCAAAACCCGTAGAAAAAAGCACACTTTTTCCGCTATGCATGACTTTGCCGTCCGCTCGTGTTACAATAGAAAAAACGGCAGTGCCCGCCGTGCCCTGCCGGCTCCCCTTTTATAGATAAGGAAAGGCAGGTGCGTCTTATGTCCCAGACCGTCCAGCGTTATTCCAGCCAGCTCACCCGCTGCCCCGTGGTGGAGCTGAGCGGCTATGCCGCCCGCCACCAGCTCACCGGCCGCCTGTACGCCTGCCTTTCCTTTGACGGCCCCACCGGCACCGGCAAGGATGCCCTGGCCGACGCCATGATCGACCTGGCCAGCCGCCGGGGCGACTTGCAGCCGGGCCAGCCCGTGGTGGAGACCGGGGCCGGTGCCTTTGCCGCCGCCCTGGCCATCGCCTGCGCCCGCACCGGCCACCCCCTCACCCTGATCACGCCGCCGGGCATGGAGCTTTCTCGTGAGCGGTTTTTACAAGAACTAGGGGCACGGCTGCGCCCCTGCTACGAGCGGCCCCACGGCCAGCCGGGCATGGACATTCTGGCCCGCCGCCTGGCCCAGGAACAGGGCGCTTACTACATGAACTATCTTGCCAGCGACGACAACCCGGAATATCACCGGCGGGTCACCGGCCCGGCCATCCTGCAGGCCACCGACGGCGGCGACGGCATCGACGCCATCCTGGCCGGGGTGGGCAGCGGGGGCACCATTACCGGGGTGGGCGAACACGTCAAGGCCTGGACTGACCACATTCGCATGGTGGCGGTGGAGCCCTATGAGTGCCAGGCCATCGGGGGGCGGCTTCCTGGGGCCCCACGGCATCCCCAACATCGGCTTTGGCTTTGTGCCGGAAAACTATAACCCCTATGTGGTGGACCTGGTGATGGCGGTGGCCACCGGCGAGGCGGTGCAGGCCGCCAGGGACGTACTGCTCACCGACGGCATCCCCGCCGGGCCCAGCGCCGGGGCGGCTTTGTACGCCGCCCGCCAGCTGCTGGAGCGGGGCAAGAGCCGCAGCGCCCTGTGCATCTTCCAAAGCCGGCAAATTTACGCTTAGCTTTTCCCGAAAGGACTGTTTTTCACTATGTACGACGAACTCACCGAGGTAGACATTCAAAAAATGCAGGAGGAGATCGACCACCGCATCCTGGTGGTGCGGCCCCAGTGCCTGGAGGACGTGAAGATCGCCCGCTCCTATGGCGATCTGAGCGAAAACTTTGAATACAAGGAGGCCAAGCGGCAGAAAAACCGCAACGAGAGCCGCATCCGCTACTTGCAGCGGATGATCAAGACCGCCAAGGTGGTGAAGGCGGACCACGCCGAGGGGGCGGTGGGCCTGTTCGACAAGGTGACCCTCTGGCTGCCGGAGGACGAGGAGGAGATGACCGTCAAGCTGGTGACTACCCTGCGGGTGAACGCGGACGACGGCCTCATCAGCCGGGAATCGCCCTTAGGCCGGGCCATCTTTGGCCGCAAGGCGGGCGAAACGGTGCAGGTGGAGGTGCGTCCCGGCGTCAGCTACCCGGTGACCATCCGGGCCATCCAGCCCAGCGACGACGACGCTTCCCTGCCCATCAGCCAATATTGAGCCTTCTTTCGTTTTACCAAAAAGAGCGTGCGAAAAAACCGCACGCTCTTTTTATTTGATATTGCTGATATTGCGATCTTGCCAGACGGCGGCAGGATCACTTGCCCCGGATCAGGCGGCCCAGCTGGATCAGCAGGGTGGGCGCAAAGGCCAGGCCCAGGATCTGCAGGTACTGGATGCCGGTGAGGGGGGTCACCATAAACAGGCCCTCCAGCGGGGGGATGAACAGCACCGCCGCCAGCAGCAGCAGGCCGCCAGCAAAGGCCATCAGGGTGTACTTGTTGGTGGTGAAGCCCAGCTTGAAGATGGACTCCCGGCCGCGGCAGTTGAAGCCGTGGAACAGGCGGGCCAAGGTCAGGGTCGCAAAAGCCATGGTGCTGGCCATGGCGGCGCCGCCGGCGCTGTAGCCCAGGTAGAAGGCGGTCATGGAAGCAATGGCGATCAGCGCGCCCTGCCACAGGATCTTCAGCATCAGGGGCTTATCCAGAATGGAAGCCTTGGGATCGCGGGGCTTGTCGTCCAGCAGGCCCTTGCGGGCGGGCTCCATGCCCAGGGCGATGGCGGGCAGGCTGTCGGTGAGCAGGTTGATGAACAGCAGGTGTACCGGCTGGAAGGGCACCGGCAGCGCCATCACCGAAGCGTACAGCACCGCCAGGATGCCGGCCATGTTGCCGGACAGCAGGAACTGGATGGCGTTCTTGATGTTGGCGTACACGCCGCGGCCGTTCACAACGGCCTTTACGATGGTGGCAAAGTTGTCGTCCGCCAGGATCATGGCGGCGGCGTCCTTGCTCACCTCGGTGCCGGTGATGCCCATGGCCACGCCCACGTCCGCCTTTTTCAGGGCCGGGGCGTCGTTCACGCCGTCGCCGGTCATGGCGGCGATGCAGCCGCGGCGCTGCCAGGCGGAAACGATGCGGATCTTGTGCTCGGGGGATACACGGGCGTACACCGAGATGTGGGGCAGCTTTTCGTCCAGCTCGGCATCGGTCATGCCGTCCAGCTCCACGCCGTCCATGGCGATGTCGCCCTCTTCAAAGATGCCGATCTGCTTGGCGATGGCAGTGGCGGTGACCTTGTGGTCGCCGGTGATCATCACGGTGCGGATGCCGCCCCGCTTTGCGTCGGCCACGGCCAGCTTGCTCTCCTCACGGGGCGGGTCGATCATGGACACCAGGCCCACGAAGGTGAAGCCGTTCTCGTCCTCCAGGGTCAGCTCCCGCTCGGCGTCCATCTCCCGGTAGGCAAAGGCCAGCACCCGCAGGCCGCCCTCGGAGAATTCCTGGTTGGTCTTCTCAATGTCTTTTTTCAGCTCGTCGGTGAGGGGCACCGGGCCCTCGCTGGTCAAAAGGTGGGTGGAGCGGGCCAGCAGCACGTCCATGGCGCCCTTGGTCAGCAGCACCAGCTTGCCGTTCAGGCGGTGCAGGGTGCTCATCAGCTTGCGGTCAGAGTCAAAGGCCAGCTCGCCCAAACGGGGGTAGCGGCTGCGCTGGGTGGAAGCGTCCACATTGCGCTTTTCGCCCCAGTTCACCAGGGCGATCTCGGTGGGGTCGCCCACCGAAGCGCCGGTGGCCGGGTCCACGGTGGCGTCGCTGGCCAGCAGGCCGATGTCCATCAGCATCCGCTGGGCCGGGTCGTTCATGTCGGCTTCCTTGCTTTCCACCAGCTTGCGGTCCGCCCAGATCTTCTGGGTGGTCATCTTGTTCTGGGTCAGGGTGCCGGTCTTATCCGAGCAGATCACCTGCACGGAACCCAGGCTCTCCACGGCCTTCAGCTCTTTGATGATGGCATTCTGTTTCGCCATCTTCTGGGTGCCCAGGGCCAGCACGATGGTCACGATGCTGCTCAGCGCCTCGGGGATGGCGGCCACGGCCAGGGCCACGGCGAACAGCAGGGAATCCAGGATGGTCATGTGGCTGCGGAAGATGGACAGGCAGAACACCACGGCGCAGATGGCCAGGATGGCCATGGCCAGCTTGCCAGAGAAATCGTCCAGGCTCTTCTGCAGGGGGGTCTTGCGCTGCTGGGTCTGGTTCATCAGCTGGGCGATGCGGCCCAGCTCGGTGTTCATGCCGGTACCGGTGACCACCATCACGGCGCGGCCGTAGGTGACCAGCGAGCCGGAGAACACCATATTCTTCTGGTCGCCCAGGGCGGTCTTGCCGCCGGGCAGCACGTCGGCGGTCTTTTCCACCGCCTCGGACTCACCGGTCAGCGAGCTTTCGTTCACCTTCAGGGAGTAGCACTCCAGCAAACGGCCGTCGGCCACCACCAGATCGCCCGCTTCCAGGTAGACGATGTCGCCGGGCACCACCTGCGGGCCGGCCACCTCCATGCGCACGCCGTCCCGCAGGACTTTGGCGCTGGGGGCGGACATGGCCTTCAGGCTTTCCAGGCTTTTTTCCGCTTTCAGATACTGCACCGTGCCCAGCACAGCGTTCAGCAGCAGCACCGCAAAGATGACGATGGTGCTCTCCACGTTGCCGGAGGCCATCGAGATCAGGGCGGCGGCGATCAGGATGAAGACCAGCAGGTCCTTGAACTGCTCCAAAAAGATCACAAAGGCGCTCTTCTTTTTGCCCTCCGCCAGCTGGTTGGGGCCGTGCTCTTCCAGCCGCCGGGCGGCTTCCTGTTTCGTCAGGCCGTCTTTGGTGGCCTGCACCGCGTCCAGCGCCTGCTGGCCGGTTTTGTCAAAATAGGTGTCCGTCATAACTCCATTCTCCTTTTTCTTTTGTTGCCCGTCTGTTCGGCTCCTCTTTCTGTTTAGTATAAACAAAAAAGACTCCCCGACAGCACGCGCACAAGCGTTACTGTCGAAAAGTCTTGTTACCGACTTGTCAGAAGCGGCGCATCCTGCCAGGCCCTTTGGGCCGTGATGTTGACAAGATGGCTTGCAACTACTCCCTTTTCAACTGCGGCTATTATACCATATTCTAAAAAAGCAGTCAACGCATTCCGGTATTTTTTTCATTTCGTTCATATTTTGCCGCCTGTCAGGAGGTCTCCCCTGCCGGGGCCGGGGCGCCCAGGGCGTGGTTTTCGTGCCAATGCACCCGCCGGATCTCCTGGAAGCCCTCCTCCTTGCTGGGCACCACCAGGCGGGGCCGCATCAGGGCGATGGCAAAAAAGGGCACGTGCCGTTTGCGCTGGCTGTCGTTGCGGATGGCCTGGCCGATGCCGGTGTCGATCCACACCGCTACCGTGCGGGTGCCGGGCGGGGCGTCCCGCAGTACCCGCCGCCTTGCCCTGCGGGAAAGATGCACCGAGTCCACCACCACGTCCCTGCCCTGCTCCAGGCAGGCCCGCATGCGCTGGTTCATCAGCCGGTGCACCCGCCGGTAGCCTTTCAGGGTCAATTCCTTGCCGAACAGCTCCATGCGGATCTCGTCCGACCCGATATACACCGCCTCGGGCAGCTGGTGTTTGGCCCAGGTGGTCTTGCCCGCGCCGGAAATGCCCACCATCACATACAAAGTGGCCATGGTATCTTCCCCCTTTCCGGGCATTTTTGCGATTTTGGGATAAAAAAAGACTTTCCGACAGCAGCGGGCATATGCTCCCGCAATGCTGTCGAAAAGTCTTGTTACCGTTTATCAAAAGAGAACGGCGCGCTTCGCCAGGCTGTTGGCCGTGATGTTGACGAAACGGCTTGCAACTACTCCCTTTTCAACTATAACTACTATAGCATGTTTTCGGCGCGCCGTCAATCCGGTTTTCAGCCCTGGGCCTTCTCCTTGTGGATCACGTGCACGATGTAGTTGCTCAGCACAAAGCCCAGCAGCGCCAGCACGCCCATGGTAATGAATACCACCCGGTAACCCTGGATGCCAGGCATGCTGTCCAGGATGAAGCCGTACACGGTGTACATGAAGGCGCCGGGCAGGTAGCCGATGAAGGAGCCCATGGACATGGCCGCGCCGGTGATCTCACGGGGAACGTTCACCTCATCCATGGGGGCAAAGAAGATGGCCCGCATGCTGAACACCAAAGCGCCGATGCTCAGGGTGATGGTCATGCCGATGATCACGTTCATGGATTCGTGAGGCAGGAAGGTGAACACCAACAGCGCCACGCCGGCGATCACGAACACCACCCGCAGGAACTTGGTGGCGGAGTGCAGCACCTTGTCGCTGATGAAACCGCCGATGGGTCCGCCCAGCATCTTCAGGCCGTACTGGTTGATGATGCCGTAAACACCCACCAGGGCAGCGGGCAGAGCGTATACCTCTTCCAGGAAGGGGATAAAATAAGTCAGGCCGCAGTAAACGGCGTACACCATGAAGATGTTCATGGAGACCAGCCAGATGTTCTTGTTCTTCAGCGCGCTCAGAGCACCCTCCAGGGCCAGCTTGTTGGCGTTCACTTCCTTGCCGTTTTCCACCTTCTTGACCTTTTCGTCCGGATCCAGCAAAAAGTAGGCGATGATGCCGATCACGCCGGGCACCGCTGCATAGAACAGGATGGCCATGCGCAGGCCGAAGGGGCTGCTGCCCAGCGCCGCAAAGATGCCCAGGGCCGAGAAGGCGATGATGGTATCCACCAGGCCGCGGCCCGCTTCCAGAATGCCGAACATGCGTCCCTGCTCGTCCTCATTGCCCAACAGGCGAACGGCTTTCAGCATGGTGGGCCAGTACAGCATGTCCGCGCAGATGGCCAGCAGACAGTAGATCAAAAGGAATACACCGTAGGACGGGAAGGTGGACAGCCAGATGCCGCACAAGCAGATGCCCAGCAGCGCGGTGGGGATCATCACCTTTTTGGAGATACGGTCGGTCAGGTAGATGGATGCCAAAAAGCCAAAGGTGGAGATCAGGCCGCCCACGCTCACCGCGGTACCGATCTGGGTGTGGGTCAGGCCCATGAACTCCTGCATGGGCACGTAGAAGGCATCCTTCAGGTTGGTCAGCTTGTAGATCGTGCCGGCGCCCAGAAGCAGCGTGCCGAACGAGATCCACTTTTTGCTGTTGCTTGCGGATTTTACATTCGCCATAAATGATCTCTCCTCTTCCTTCACAACGTTAAATTTTTGTGAACTGTGTGTTCGCCCTCATTTTACTTGCATTTCTGTGTGTTTGCAATAGTTTTCTTGTGCGAAATTGCATTTTTGTGTGTTTGCATAATATCTATGTGCGTTTTTTCCTTGATTTTGGATTGTGTCTTGTGTCATTTTATGTTATACTCAATTTGCGGCCAGCTGCAGACGGCCGCATCGATAAAGGAGTATTGAATTCATCATGCTAGCAGAACAACGATATCAAAAGATACTGGAGGCCCTGCAGCAGGAGGGCAGCGTGAAAAGCGCCGCCATCCGCCAGCAGCTGGGCGTTTCCGGTGAAACGGTCCGCCGGGATCTGGAGGCCATGGAACAGATGGGCCTGCTGCGGCGCACCCACGGCGGGGCGCTGCCCACGGCCGCGTCGGAACTAGACACAGAGGCATCGCCGGAGGATTCCGGCAGCTACGCCTCCTACGCTTCCTTTCATAAAAGGCAGACCCAAAACCCCTACCCCAAGCTGGAGGTGGCCCGTCTGGCCGCCAACTACATCCAGGAGGGCCAGTGCATCGCCCTGGACTCCGGCACCACCGCCCACATGCTGGCCCAGGTCATCAAGGAGCGTTTCCACGACCTGACGGTGGTCACCAACTCGCTGGCCGTGCTGCGGCAGCTGGGCAGCGTGCCGGGCATCACCGTGGTGCTCACCGGCGGCATCTACCGGCCGGAAGAGTCGGCCCTGTCCTCCGAGCTTGCCACCCTGATCTTTTCCAAACTGAATGTGGACACCTTCTTCCTCACCACCTGCGGTGTGTCGGTGGAGCGGGGCGTCACCTACCAGCGCATGGAGGAGATCGTGGTACAGGAAAAGATGATGCAGGCCGCCAGCCGCACCGTGATGATCACCGACAGCAGCAAGCTGGGGGTCAACTCTCTTATTAAGATGTGCGACATCGACAAGATCTCGATGATCGTCACCGACTCCGACGCTTCCCCCGAGCAGACCGCTGCCTTTGAGGAGGCCGGCGTGCCGGTGATCACCCCCAACACCAATTCTTGACCAGATCTTCCCCGGCGATTCAAAAAAACCTGGTCTGGCAAGACGCGCAACTAACTTCGGCATACGACCACGCCTTTTTCCCCATAGGGTGTGGATAGACATTGATAAAAGGAGCTGCAGAACCATGAATGAACAAAGACGTCCCAGTGTACTTCTCGTTTCGGTCGACGCTTTGAAGCCTGAGTTCGTGCTGGAACAGGAACGCCTCGGCATCCACCTGCCCAACATCACCCGCTATTTTGTGGAGGGTGGCATGGTGGCCAAGGGCGGCGCCAAGAGCGTGTTCCCCACCTTCACCTACCCCTGCCACCAAAGCATCATCACCGGCGTGACCCCGGCGGTGCATGGCATCTTCAACAACGCCATGTTCGACCCCACCGGCAAGCACCTGGGTGCCTGGAACTGGTTCGCCAACAAGAAGGTCAAGACCCTGTGGCAGGCCGCCCGTGAAAACGGCTACTGCTCCGCCACCGTGGCCTTCCCCACCTCGGTGGGCGCCGACGGCGACTACGTTGCCCCGGAATACTGGTGGGATGGCTCCGAGCTGGACTCCGCCTTCCTGGACGTGGTCTGCAAGCCCCAGGGCCTCATCAGCGAGATGGAGGCCGAGATCGGCCGCTATGCCGGCGGCCTGGATCTGACCGACGGCGGCGACGCCCAGCGGGGCGCGGCGGCTTTGTGGATGCTGCGCCGCAAGCTGGCCCCTCAGATCAACGAAAAACCCTTCTTCCTGTCCGCCTATTTTGCCAGCTTTGACGAGAGCGCCCACATCTTCGGCGTGTACAGCAAGGAGGCCGCCGCCAGCCTGCAGAAGATCGACGCCATGCTGGGCGAGCTGATCGACGAGGCCCACCGCATCACGGGCGGCGATGTGGTGGTGTGCGTGGTGTCCGACCATGGCTCGCTGGACAACACCCACAACATCTACCCCAATGTGCTGCTGCGGAACGCCGGCCTGATCGACACCGACGAGGACGGCAAGGTCATCCGCTGGAAGGCCTGGTGCCAGCGTGCCGGCGGCACCGCCGAGATCCGCCTGGCCGATCCGAACGACGAGGCCAGCCGGGCCGTTCTGGCCCAGGTGATGAAGGACCTGGCCGCCGACCCGAACAGCGGCATCTACGAGATCGTGGACCACGAGCACGCCGTGGAGCGGGGCGGCTTCCCCCAGGCCGAGTACGTGCTGGTGGCCGCCAAGGGCTACGAGATCCGGGAAGAGGCGCTGGGCGACTACTGCCGCACCACCCTGGCCCAGAAAGCCCAGCACGGCTACAACGAGGATTACCCCGAGATGCGTTCCAGCTTTATGCTGGAGGGCAAGGGCATCCCCAAGGGCGAGGATCTGGGCAGCGTGCAGCTGATCGACATCGCCCCCACCCTGGCGGGCGTGATGGGCTTCACCCTGCCGGACGCCCAGGGCATCGACCGCCTGCACTAAAATCCGTCTTTCTCTAAGCCAAGTTCAACTTTTATCCAAGCTGAAGGAGTGTCATTATGAATTCTGAACTGAATCGTTTTGTTGAGACCATCCCCGCCGTGGCGGACGCTGCTGCCGGCCGTGTGACCTTTTGGGTAAACCCCAAGCGTGTTTCCGGCGGTGAAAAGCAGATCACTGCCGTGACCCCCGCCATGATCGAGGACGCCCGCGCCCGCCTGGAGCGTTTTGCGCCCTACATCGCCAAGGTGTTCCCCGAGACCCAGGCCGCCGGCGGCCTGATCGAGTCCGAGCTGGCCGGCATCCCCGCCATACGTGACTTTTTGAACGAGCATTACAGCGCCGGCGTGCAGGGCAGCCTGATGCTGAAAAAGGACAGCGACCTGCCCATCGCCGGTTCCATCAAGGCCCGCGGCGGCATCTACGAGGTGCTGAAGCACGCCGAGACCCTGGCCATCGAGGCCGGCATGCTCACCGAGCAGGACGACTACTCCATCCTGGCCGAGCCCCGCTTTTTGGAGTTCTTCGGCCGCCACACCGTGCAGGTGGGCAGCACCGGCAACCTGGGCATGAGCATCGGCATCATGAGCGCCAAGCTGGGCTTCCGTGTGATCGTTCACATGTCCGCCGACGCCAAGCAGTGGAAGAAGGACCTGCTGCGCAGCCGCGGCGTGGAAGTGATCGAGTACGCTTCCGACTACTGCGCCGCTGTGGAGCAGGGCCGCAAGAACTCTGACCTGGACCCTATGAGCTACTTTGTGGACGACGAGAACTCCACCGACCTGTTCATGGGCTACAGCGTGGCGGGCAAGCGCCTGGCCAATCAGCTGAAAGAGCAGAACATCACCGTGGATGCAGACCATCCCCTGTTCGTTTACCTGCCCTGCGGCATCGGCGGCGCCCCCGGCGGCGTGGCCTACGGCCTGAAGGTGGAATTTGGCGATAACGTGCACTGCTTCTTCACCGAGCCCACCCAGGCTTGCTGCATGCTTCTGGGCATGGCCACCGGCCTGCAGGACGGCGTTTGCGTGCAGGACTTTGGCATCAGCGGCAAGACCGAGGCCGACGGCCTGGCAGTAGGCCGTCCCTCCGCCTTCGTTGGCCGCGTGGTAGAGCCCCTGGTCTCCGGCATCGCCACCATCCAGGACAACACCCTGTACGACCTGATGCGCGGCCTGCTGGACAGCGAGAAGACCTTCATCGAGCCCAGCTCCTGCGCTGCCTTCGCCGCTCTGATCCAGCCCGAAGTGCTGCACAAATACCTGGAAGACAACGGCCTGACCGACAAGGCCGCCAACATCACCCACATCGCCTGGGCCACCGGCGGCCGCATGGTGCCGGAAGAGACCCGTGAGCACTACCTGCACATGGGCCTGTAATTTCGCTTTCTACTCCTCTTTTTCTCTCATAAACGCAAAACGCCCGCTCCCTTTTGGGGAACGGGCGTTTTGCTTTGTATCGTGTGGTTTTTATTCCTCGCCGTCGGCAAACTGGCTGTTGTACAGGTTGGCGTAGAAGCCGCCCTTTGCCATCAGTTCGTCGTGGCTGCCGGTCTCCACGATGTCGCCGTCCTTCATCACCAGGATCATGTCCGCGTCCCGAATGGTGGACAGCCGGTGGGCGATGATGAAGCTGGTGCGGCCACGGGTCAGCTCGCCCATGGCCTTCTGGATGGACAGCTCGGTGCGGGTGTCTACGCTGGAGGTCGCCTCGTCCAAGATCAGGATCTTGGGGTCCGAGATGATGGTGCGGGCGATGGTCAGCAGCTGCTTCTGGCCCTGGCTGATGTTGCTGGCATCCTCGTTCAGCACCGTGTCGTAGCCCTGGGGCAGGGTGCGCACAAAGTGGTCCACCTGGGCCGCCTTGGCCGCCGCCAGCACCTCCTCGTCGGTGGCGTCCAGCCGGCCGAAGCGGATGTTCTCCCGGATGGTGTCGTTGTACAGCCAGGTGTCCTGCAATACCATGCCGAAGGCGCTGCGCATATCGCCCCGGGCGAACTGGCGCACGTCGTAGCCGTCCAGCAGGATGGCGCCGCCGCTCACGTCGTAAAAACGCATCAGCAGCTTGACCATGGTGGTCTTGCCGGCGCCGGTGGGGCCAACGATGGCCACCTTGGTGCCCGGCTGGATGATGGCGGAGAAATCGTTGATGATGGTCTTTTCCGGCACATATCCAAAGTGCACGTGGGCAAAGTAGACCGAGCCGTTGATCTCATCGCTGCTCACCGGCTGCTGGGTGTCGGGCTCCTCTTCCGGCTCTTCCAGGAACAGGAACACCCGCTCGGCAGCGGCGACGGTCATCTGCAGCTGGTTGGAGATGTTGGCCAGCTGGTTGATGGGCTGGGTGAACTGGCGCACATACTGGGTAAAGGCCTGGATGTCGCCCACGGTGATGGAACCGTTCAGGGACAAAAAGCCGCCCAGCACACAGATGGCCACATAGCTCAGGTTGCTCACAAAGTTCATCAACGGCATCATCATGCCGGACAAGAACTGGCTCTTCCAGGCACTCTGATACAGCTTGTCGTTCATCTGGTTAAAGGTGGCGATGCTCTCTTCCTGGGTATTGAAAGCAGTGACCACCACATGGCCGCCGTACATCTCTTCCACATGGCCGTTCACATGGCCCAGGTATTCCTGCTGCTGGCGGAAGAACTTCTGGCTGTGCTTGATCACGTTCATCACGATCAGCAAACAGAAAGGCAGGATGCACAGCGCCACCAGGGTCATGATGGGGCTGATGGAGAGCATCATGCACAATACGCCGATGATCATGGTCACCTGGCTGGCGATCTGAGAAAGGCTCTGGTTCAGCGTCTGGGTGACCATATCCACATCGTTGGTGATGCGGCTGAGCACCTCGCCGTGGGGCACCCGGTCAAAGTAAGACATGGGCAGCCGGTCGATCTTGCGGCTGATGTCGGTGCGCATGGAATAGCTGATCTTGGTGGCAATGCCGGACAGCACCCACCCCTGCACATAGGAAAGCAGCGCGCTGAACACGTACAGCCCCGCCAAAAACAGCAGGATCCGGGCAATGGCATCAAAGTCGATGCCGCCGGTGCCGGTGAGCATGGCGAGCACGCCCTCAAACAGCTTGGTGGTGGCCTGGCCCAGCACCTTGGGCCCGAAGATGGAGAATACCGTGCCGGCCACCGCGCACACCAGCGCCAAAATGATGCTGGGCAGGTAGCGGTCCATATAGGCCAGCAGTTTTTTCATGGTGCCTTTGAAGTCCTTGGCTTTTTCGCCCGCGGCTGCCGCGCCGGGGCCGTGTCTCATCGGTCCTGCCATTATGCCAATTCCTCCTTTGAAAGCTGACTTTCCGCGATCTCGCGGTAGGTCTTGCAGTTTTTCAGCAGTTCCTCGTGGGTGCCTTTGCCCACGACTCTGCCCTCATCCAGCACCAGGATCTGGTCCGCGTGCATGATGGTGGACACACGCTGTGCCACGATGAACACGGTGGACTGTTCGGTGTAGCCTTTCAAGGCCGCCCGCAGCTTGGCGTCGGTCTTGAAGTCCAGTGCGGAGAAGGTATCGTCAAAAATATAGATGGGGGCCTGCTTTACCAGCGCGCGGGCGATGGAAAGCCGCTGGCGCTGGCCGCCGGACACGTTGGTGCCGCCCTGGCTGATCTGGGTGTCCAGGCCCTTTTCCAGGTTGGAGATGAACTCGGTGGCCTGGGCGATGTCGGCGCTCTGGTTCATCAGCTCCTCGCTGGCGTTCTCGTCGCCATAGCGCAGGTTGGTGGCGATGGTGCCGCTGAACAAAAGGCCCTTCTGGGGCACATAGCCGATGGAATCCCGCAGGTCCTTCTGGCGCAGCTGGCGCACATCCACGCCGTCCACCGTGATACTGCCCTCGGTCACGTCGTAGAACCGGGGGATCAGGTTCACCAGGGTGGATTTGCCGGAACCGGTGGCGCCGATAAAGGCCACCGTCTCGCCGGGGCGGGCGGTGAAGCTCACATGCTCCAGCACGTTGTCGTCCGCGCCCTCATACCGGAAGGAAACGTCCTTGAATTCCACAACGCCTTTCACCGGCTGTTCCATTTCCTTGGGCTGCTCCGGGTCCGCCACCGAGTTCTCGGTCTCCAGAACCTCATTGATACGTTCGGCGGATACGGTGGCACGGGGCACCATGATGAACATCATGCTGATGAACAAGAAGCTCATGATCACCTGCATGGCGTACTGGATAAAGGCCATCATATCGCCCACCTGCAGGTTGCTGGCGGCGATCTGCTTGCCGCCGAACCAGACGATCAGCAGCGACAGGCCGTTCATCACCAGCATCATGGCGGGCATCATGGTGGCCATGGCCCGGTTCACGAACAGGGTGTTGCCGGTCAGATCCTTGTTGGCCTTTTCAAAGCGGTTTTGCATAAAGGGCTGGTTGGAGAAAGCGCGCACCACCATCAGGCCGCTCAGCTCTTCCCGGCTCACCAGGTTCAGCTTATCCACCAGGGTCTGCATCTTTTTGAACTTGGGCAGGGCCACGGCGAACAGGATCAAAATGAGGCCCAGCATCACGATGAGAGCCAGGGCCAGCACCCAGGCCAGGTCCACGCACTTGGACAGGCCCATGATCAAACCGCCGATGCCCATGATGGGGGCAAAGCACAGCAGGCGGAAGCCCATGCTCAGGAATGTCTGCACCTGGGTGATGTCGTTGGTGGACCGGGTGATCAGGCTGGCGCCGGAGAACTGGTCCATCTCGTCGTTGTTGAAGTAGGTGACCTTGCGGAACACGTCCCGCCGCAGGTCCCGGCCAACGCCGGCACCCAGGCGGGCCATGCAGTAACCGGCGGACACGGCGCAGATGGTCAGCAGCACCGCCAGGCCGGCCATGCGCAGGCCCACGCTCCAGATGTAATCGGTCTGGATCTTATCGGTGTCCGCCCCCAACTGGGCGTAAAAAGCCTTGGTGAACACCACGCCGGTCTGTTCCAGCAGGCTGTCCGGGGTGACGGCGGCGGTCTGGATGGATTCTTCCAGCTGGCCCGCCATGGCAGGGCTTTGCAGGGCGGCGGCCAGCTGGCCCATGGCTTCCATGTCCAGCTCGGCGCTGCTGCCCTCGCTCACCTGCTCCTCGCTCACGGCCCCGGTCTGCTGCATCAGGTCCACCAGGGCGTAGGATGCCCGGTTGAAGGCGGCGTTGGCCCCCTCTTCCGGGTCCGCTACCAGCACATAATCCTCGGAGGAAGCCTCGGGGTAAGTTTCCAGCAGTTCTGCGGTGTCGGCCTGGTCGCCCAGCAGCGCGTAGGCATCGTTCACCACTGCCTTATCCTCTTCGGACATGAACATCTGCATCATGGCCATCGTCTGGTCGTCGATGACCTGGGGCGCGGCCTGGGTGATGCCGCCCTGCTGCAAGCCGATATTCACGATATCGCTCATGTAGTTCGGCAGGGTCAGTTCCAGCATGGCCTGGCCGAACAGCAGCGCAACGCCCAACACAAGCAGCCCGATGTAAGGTTTCAGGTATCGCTTTAGTTTCAGCATCGTGTGTTTCTCCTTATTCTAAACTTTCTTCCCCTGCCCCGCCGGGCAGGTAAAAACCATGGGGAGGGCAGCGTCACTCCTGCCCAAATTCCGCCTGGACGGCGTCTGCCAACCGGTTGAAGCTGTCGATCATCCGGTCCATGCTCTGGGCGTCCTGCTGCTCCAGCCGCTCCATCACCCGCTGCCAGCGGCGGAACATGATGTGGCAGCTCTCGCTGAGCAGGGCGTTGCCCTGTTCGGTCAGGCCGATCCAAACGGTGCGCCGGTCATGCTCGTCCGGCCTGCGCTCCACGCAGCCCATCTCCTCCAGCTTGGTGATGCGCTGGCTCACCGCCGGCATGCTTTGGTGCATGGCCTTGGCCAAAGCGGAAAGGGTCATCGGCTGGAAAGGGTCCGGGTGGGGGCAGATATGGTCGAAGCCCTCGCCGCCTTTGTTGCGCAGCGCCATCAGAGTGAAAAACTGCGATTTGTTGATCTGGGTGCCAGGGCTGGCATTTTTCCAGGCCCGCCGCACCCGGTCTACGGACCGCAGCAGCTGGATCATGCGCTCCTGCTCCATGTTGCTTCACATCCTCCTTTGTTTTTTCTCTGACAAAGCTCAATAATTAACATAAATAATTATGTTACCTAAGTATTCTATTCGTTTTGGGCCGCCTTGTCAATATGACCAACGGGTATTCATATTTTTTTTACACTTTACCGGTTTTTTCGCCGGTGAGATAAAAAAACGGCCGCCGCAGCGACCGTTTTTTTGCTGATCTATGATTCCCTCAGCTGTGCTTCCTACAAGCGGCCAGCTGGCCGCACCCGAACAAAGATCCTCCGGTATGTTTGTGCCCTTTGCAGCAGTTTGCGCATCAAAGTTTTTTGGTCTGGATCAGGTGCCGGAGGGCCGCCGCCGGGTCGTGCAGCAGCATCCGGGGCCCGGCGTAGCGCATCACGTCCTGCATGGTCTGCCGTGCCTGGGGCGGGTAGCAGGGATGGGGGCAGGCGCTGCAAAAGGTCTTTTCCGCCATGCGGGGGCAGCGGGCGGTGCGGGCGGCGGCCAGCTGGGCCAGCCGGGCGCAGTCCGGGCAAAGCTGGCCCGTGGGGGTCTTGTGCCTGCCCCGGCAATAGATGCCGATCATCTGGCGGACCAATATCAGCTCGGCCTGGCGCTTTTGTTCAACAGTCTGTATCATAGCCGCTTCCCTCCA
>CASEVW010000042.1 GCA_949291395.1 uncultured Oscillospiraceae bacterium
TGCTCAGGCCCCCCAGGGCCTGAGTAGGCCGTCGTAAGGTGGCCGCACACCCCGGGTCCAGGGCCGCAGCCCTGGTCGGCGTCCACCGCATCGAAACGGTGGCGGTTTTTCCGTCGCTTTTTGGCGGCAAAAAGCGACAACCCTATGGCTGGCAGCTGTTCACCCGGCAGACTGCCGTCAGCCGGGAAACCAAAAGAGAGATTTGGGAGAAAACTCCCAAGTTGACAACCCCTCCCGCCCGGTCGTACAATAAAACCGAATCACAACCAAAAATGCCGGTTTACCGGCTGATACAAAGGAGTGCTGCACCATGCCTCATATGGAAAAAACGCTCAGCAGTCAGGAAATCTTCAACGGCCGGGTCATCCGTGTCACCCTGGACGAGGTGGAACTGGAAAACGGCAACACCAGCAAGCGCGAAGTGGTGCATCACCACGGCGGCGCCTGCGTGCTGGCCCTGACCGACGCCGACGAAGTGTACATGGTCCGCCAGTACCGCTATGCCCTGGCCGAGGAAGTGTGGGAACTGCCCGCCGGCAAGCTGGAAAAGGACGAGGACCCCTTCGAGGCCGCCAAGCGGGAACTGGCCGAGGAATGCGGCGTCACCGCGGGCAAGTATGTGGACCTGGGTGTGCTTTATCCCACCGTGGGCTACGACAGCGAAAAAATCTATATCTGGGCGGCCCGTGACCTGCAGACCACCGGCCAGCACCTGGACCCGGACGAGTTCCTGGACGTGGTGAAGATGCCCTTTGCCCAGGCGCTGGAAATGGTGATGTCCGGGGAGATCAAGGACTCCAAGACCATCGCGGGCCTGCTGAAATACAAGGTCCTGCGTGACCGGGGGCAGGTCTGATGCCCACCGTTCGCCTGGCTCTGTGCGATCTGGCCAACGACTGGGACAAGCGCAACAACTATTTCACCCGGGCCATCGTGGCCAAGGGGTATGCCATCCAGTTCTGCGACTCCCCCGCCGACAAGCCGGATTTTGTCATCTGCGGCACCTTCGGCCACGAGGCTTTGGAGTATGACTGCTGCCGCATCCAGTATTCCGGGGAGGACAGCTGGCCGGACCTGAATCTCTACGACTACGCCCTGGGCTTCCCGGATTTTTCTTACGAGGGAAGGTATCTGCGCCTGCCCCTCTACGCCATGCGGGACACCTGGGCCCCCGCCCTGCACAAGCACGAACACCCCGACGGGTATTACCTGGACCGTCCGGGGTTCTGCTGCTGTGTGGTCAGCAACGATTTTTCCGCCGAACGCAACTCCTTTATGGAGACCCTGATGCAAAAGGGCCTGCTGGACAGCGGCGGCGGCTACCGCAACAACGTGGGCGGCCCGGTGGCGGACAAAACGGCTTTCCAGCAAAACTACCGCTTTGCCCTGGCTTATGAGAACAGCGCCGACCCCGGCTACTGCACCGAGAAGATCGCCGACGCCTTTGCATCGGGGGCGGTGCCGGTGTACTGGGGCGACCCCAAAGTAAAAGGCGAGTTCAACCCGGACGCCTTCCTCTGCGCCGCCGACTATCCCGACGAGGAATCCCTCATCGCCGCCATGCAGGCCCTGGCTGCGGACAAGGAAGCTTATCTCAAGGTCTGCCGTGCCCCCATCCTGGCCCCCGACGGGTCCAGCCGGGCCCAGAAATACCGGGACGATTCCCTGTGCGGGGATTTCCTGGATTCCATCTTCCGCCGCGGTCCCCATCTGCGCCGCAACCGCAGCTGCTGGGGCGGCATCTACGAAAATGACCTGAAATACCATCTGCGCCTGGCCGAAGAAGCCGCCTGCCCCAAGACCCTGTGGCAGCGGCTGCTGGGGCATTGAAAAAAGGAGTTTCCCTGATGAAAAAACTGCGCTCCCTGCCCCGGTGGCTGGTCTGGGTGCTGGTGCTGGAACTGCTGTTCATGGCGGTGCTGACCGTCCGCCTGACCAAGCCGGTGCAGAACCTGACCGTTCATGCCGCCGATATGGAAAGCACCACCCCCGAACCCCTGGCGAACCTGCAATATCCCGACGGCAGCGTCAGCCTCATCGACACCGACCCCAGCTCGCTGGAAGGAATGGCTTCCGGCGACCCGGTGTCGGTTCCCATGCTGTACGCCTCTCTCCCGGCGCTGAACGCCGGGCGGTACGAGGTCACGGTACACTATGCTGCCGACAGTACCCCCGAAAGCACGGCCGCCGGTCAGGTGGTGTTCCAGACCGGGCAGGCGGTGGACGTGTCCGCCGCCATGACCCTGGAAGGCACGGTGAATACCTTCACCGGCCATTTCTGGCTGCTGAATGCCGTTCCCGCCCAGGATGCGGGCGTGCTGGTCTATGCCTGCAACACCGATTTCCGGTTTATCTCGCTGGAAGTGCGGGAACTGTGGTCCTGGCGTCTGGTACAGTGGATCAGTGCCGCCGTGGTCTTTGCGGCGCTGGACCTGGTCCTGCTCTGGCTGCGCCGGGCGGACAAACACCGCCGCATGGTCTTTGCGGCGCTGGCGGCCACCGTGTTCTTTGTCAGCCTGCCCTGCCTGGGCGGTTTTGCCCCCTATGGTTCCGACCTGCATTATCACATGTCCCGTGTGGCGGGCATTGCCGAAGGTCTGCGCACCGGGCAGTTCCCGGTGTTCCTCTACCCTGATTTCCTCAACGGCTACGGCTACGCCAGTCCCATCTTCTACGGCGAAGCCCTGCTGTACATCCCGGCGCTGCTGGTTTTGGCGGGGTATCCCCTCTTTACGGCCTATAATATCTTCAATGTGCTGGTCAACGCCCTGACGGTGGGTGTGTGTTATCTCTGCCTGCACAAGATATTCCGCCGCCGTCTGCCCGCCTTTGTGGGGTCTTTCCTCTACGCCTGCTGCAACTACCGCCTGTTCAACCTGTACTGGCGGCAGGCCGCCGGTGAGATCACCGCCCAGCTCTTCCTGCCGGTGGTGCTCTACGGTTTCTGGGCCCTGTATGCCGACGACGCCGACGAAAAACAGCGCAAAGGCGCCTGGCTGCCTCTGCTCATCGGTTTCACCGGTCTGGTGCAGAGCCACCTGCTCACCACCGAGATCACCGCCCTGGCGGCAGTGGTGCTGGTTCTGGCCTGCTGGCGCCGGGCTTTCCGTCCCGACCGTCTGCTGATCCTGCTCAAAGGGGCGGGGCTCAGCGTGCTGCTCAATCTGGGCTTCCTGGTGCCCTTCCTCTCCTATATGGGCGGGGATTACCGCATCACCGACACGGCCAGCGTGAACTCCCCCAGCGCCACGGCGGTGAACTGGTCCATGCTGCTGGACTTCTGGACCCCCACCAATATGGATACCCTGCGCCTGGGCGCGGGACTGGTGCTGGGCGTGGTGCTGTATATCCTGCTGCGCCTGAACGGCGCGGACCGCAAGACCGACCAGCTCTGCCTGCCCTGCCTGATCTGCGCGGCGGTGTGCATCTATATGTGCAGCAGCTTTGACTGGGCCAACTTCAGCAACGCCGTGGGCCAGACCCTGGCGCACTATGCCTGCGCGGTGCAGTTCCCCTTCCGGTTCCTGGTGCTGGCTTCTCCCTGCCTGTGCTTTGTGGCGGCGGCGGGCGTGGCCCGGATACAGACCGGCGGCGGATTGTCCTTCGGCGGCCGTAAAGCCGCCCTGGCCTGTGCCGCCTGTCTGCTGGCGGTGGCCCTGGTCCCCGCCTGGCTGGACGTGGGCCAGTATCTGCGGGGCGATTACGGCCGGGACCGTGTGGGCGAAAGCCGGGAACTGGACAGCGGCAAGGTAAGCAGTGCCCTGGAATACCTGCCGGTGAACTTTGACCCCGAAACCTCCGACAGCACCGCCCTGGTGGCGGGCGAAGGGGTGGAAGCCGTGACGGTGGAACGCCGGGGCCTGTCCATCACCATGGATGTGACCAACCACAGCGGCGCCGACGCTATGGTGGAACTGCCCTTGATCGATTATCCGGGGTACCGCATCACCCGCAGCGACGGCGGCACCGCCTCTCTGGCGGGTCTGACCGACGGCAGGTTGGGTCTGGTGGTGGCCGACGGCTATGCCGGGCTGATCACCGTGGCCTTTGTGGCGCCCATGTCCTGGCGCGGGGCGGAACTCATCAGCGCCCTGACCCTGCTGGCTCTGCTGGTATGGGGCTGGCGGCGGTACACCGGCCGCGGACCGCTGAAACTTTCCGCTGTAAGGAGACACTGATGCAAGATACCTACACCCTCACCCCCATCGCCCGCATCCGCACCCAGTTTGCGGACAAGTTCGGGATTCCCCGGCAAAGCGGGCTGGTGGACGACCTGCGGGCGGATATTGTGTTTGAGGAGGAATTCCGCAACGCCGACGCCCTGCGGGGACTGGAGGAATACAGCCATCTCTGGCTGATCTGGCAGTTCTCCACGGTGGTGGAAGCGGGGGCCGATGGCAGAAACTGGCGGCCAACCGTCCGCCCGCCCCGTCTGGGAGGAAACACCCGGATGGGTGTGTTCGCCACCCGCAGCCCTTTCCGGCCCAATGCCCTGGGGCTTTCCTGCGTGCGGCTGGTGGGGGTGGACCTGCATACCCCCCACGGCCCCGTCATCCGGGTGGCGGGGGCGGATCTGCTGGACGGCACGCCCATCTATGACATCAAGCCTTATCTGCCCTATGTGGACGCCCACCCCGATGCGCTGGGGGGCTTCGGCAGCCGGGAAGCGGGCCGTGCTTTGCAGGTGCATGACCCGGGCGGGCTGCTGGCCGTGCTGGATGACCAGACCCGGGCGGGCCTGGTGGGGGTGCTGGAAAATGACCCCCGCCCCGGCTATCAGCACGACCCCGGCCGGGTCTATGGCCTGCGGTTTGTGGGGTATGAGGTGAAGTTCACCGTCAACGGTGATGTGGCTTCTGTTGTTTCGATAAACAAAGAATAAAAAAGACCACCCTGCGGTGGGGAGGGAGTTTTCCCTTACCGCAGGGTGGCTTTTTATTTTTATTGGCAGACGGCGGGCTGCCGGGGGAACGGCATTTAGCCGGGTAGTTGTTCCTTTTTGGCGTCAAAAAGGAACCGAAAAACCGCCACCGTTTAGGTACAGTTTCTTTGGCAAGCGGCAGCCAGCCGATGAGTTGTCGCTTTTTGCCGCCAAAAAGCGACGGAAAAACCGCCACCGTTTCGATGCGGTGGACGCCGACCAGGGCTGCGGCCCTGGACCCGGGGAATGCGGCCACCTAACGACGGCCTACTCAGGCCCTGGGGGGCCTGAGCAAGGAAGGGATTTGAAATCCTTGCGGGAAAGTTAAGTCATTTTTCCGCAAAGCAGTACCTTCCGGGAAATGGCATTAAAATCATTTTCCTTGTTCACCGGCCCCCAGGCCGGTGAATAGGCCGTCGTGAGGTGGCCGCATCTTGGGGTCTGGGGCCGCAGCCCCAGCCGGCGGCCGCCGCATCGGAACGGCGGGCCCTTTTCGCTTCCTTTTCGGGCACGAAAAGGAAGGAGCAAACGGCCAAATGCTGTTTCCCCCGGCAGACTGCCGTCTGCCTGCAAAGCAAAGGTTGCGTGAAGGAATCTTATTCCTTCACAACACCCAAAAGCTCCTCTGCTTTGGAAACCTGCTCATCCGTGGGTGTGGGCACCCCGTCCAGGGTGTAGGGGATGCCCAACTTCTCCCACTTGAACAGCCCCAGGGTGTGATAAGGCAGCACCTCCACCCGGCGCACGGTCTTCAGGTCCTTGATGAAGGCACCGGTGGCGGCCAGGGCGTCCTCGCCGTCGGT
Source organism: uncultured Oscillospiraceae bacterium (assembly GCA_949291395.1). Lineage (GTDB taxonomy): Bacteria > Bacillota > Clostridia > Oscillospirales > Ruminococcaceae > Allofournierella. Next base: position 5,725 of record CASEVW010000042.1, read on the forward strand.
CAGGCCGGGCACCAGAACATGGCGGATCCACATATCCTTGCCGTGGTCGGACAGCCACCGCGCCATGGCCAGAATATTCTCGTTGCCGTGACCGGTCAGGGCCTTGTGACGGTCGCTGTCCCATTCCTTGATGTCCAGCATCACCAGGTCGGTGTACTGCATCAGCTCCACAAACTTGGAATAGAAGGGTTCCTCGGTGGTGAAGGGCTGGCCGCAGGTATCCAGGGTGGTGTGTACACCTTTTGCCTTGGCCAGACGGAACAGCTCGGTGAGAAAGTCGATCTGCAAAAGAGGTTCGCCGCCGCTCACCGTCAGGCCGCCGTTGTTCTTCCAGTAATTGCGGTAGCGGTAAGCCGCCGCAAAGGCTTCGGCCGGGGTCTGGGCGTTGTCCTGGCTGAAAGCCCAGGTCTCGGGGTTGTGGCAGTACCGGCAGCGCATGCGGCACCCCTGCAGAAACAGTACGTACCGCACCCCCGGCCCGTCCACCAGGCCGAAAGTCTCCACCGAATTGATATAGCCCAGGGGTTCTTTGACAGTTTCAGACATGATGTGGTCTCCTTGGCGGCGGTGCATAAACCGCCGCTGAAATTTTCGGGAATTTTTTGGATATTATGATAAAACAACAGAGAATTATGACAAAACAACAAAAACCGTGTGGAAATTCAGGAATGATTGTGCTACACTGTTAGCAGGAAAAGAGAGGTGCCAACGGATGGAAAACAACACTGGAACGCATCAAAACAGCAGCCTGAACGAGCGGCTGAACCAGTTGCGGGCGCAGTATGCCGACGCCTGCCGTCGTACGGTGCGTGCAACCAACGTGTGGATCATTGCACGCTGCATCTGTGCCGCCGTCACCCTGATCCTGCTGGCCATGGGCATTTTTACCCCCGCTGTGGGCGGCAGTACCGTTCTCGGCGTGGCCGTCACCCTGGGTATCAGCTATATGCTGCGCCGGGGCATCCGGGTCCTGGCCTGGCTGGGCGCACTGGGCGGCGCGGCATCCCTGGTGCTGCTCCTGTTGGACATCGGCAGCTACCTGAACATGGCCGCCCAGCATCCCCTGCTCTACCTGTATATCGTCGTCACCGTGGCGGCTGCGGCGGTGCAGTGTGCCGCCAACGGCCGGCTGCTGGCAGACGGCGAATACCGCGCCTTCAGCCAGGCGGTGAACGAAGCTTCTTTCCACTGACCGTTTTGTTTTTCTCCCAAAATCCCAAACACCCCCCGCAGCATGACGCTTGCGGGGGGTGCTTTCATTTCAGGGGCACGCCGCGGGGCGCGTCATCCTCACATCTTCTTGTGGCAGGTGCGGGCGATGACATCCAGCTGCTGCTCACGGGTCAGGTCGATGAACTTGACCGCATAGCCGGACACGCGGATGGTGAAGTTGGCGTACTCTTCCTTCTCGGGATGTTCCATGGCATCCAGCAGCTTCTCGGTGCCGAAGACGTTCACGTTCAGGTGGTGAGCGCCCTGGTCAAAGTAGCCGTCCAGCACCTGCACCAGGTTGTTGGTGCGCTCGGTGTCGGAGTGGCCCAGAGCATCGGGGTTGATGGTCTGGGTGTTGGAGATGCCGTCCAGAGCCCAGTGATAGGGCAGCTTGGCAACGGAGTTCAGAGAAGCCAGCAGGCCGTGGGTCTCGGCGCCGTAGCTGGGGGTAGCGCCCGGGGCAAAGGGAGTGTACTCCTTGCGGCCGTCGGGGGTAGCGCCGGTGGCCTTGCCGTACACCACGTTGGAGGTGATGGTCAGGATGGAGGTGGTGGCTTCGGAGTTGCGGTAGGTGTGGCGGCGCTTGATCTTCTCCAGGAAGCTCTTCAGCAGCCACACGGCGATCTCGTCGGCGCGGTCGTCGTCGTTGCCGTACTTGGGGAAGTCGCCTTCGGTCTCGTAGCCGATGACCAGACCGGTCTCATCGCGGACGGTCTTGACCTTGGCATACTTGATGGCGGACAGGCTGTCCACCACGTGGCTGAAGCCCGCAATGCCGGTGGCGAAGGTGCGGCGCACGTCGGTGTCGATGAGGGCCATCTCGGCGGCTTCGTAGTAGTACTTGTCGTGCATGTACTGGATCAGGTTCAGCACATTCACATACAGGCCGGCCAGCCAGTCCATCATCACGTCGTACTTCTTCATGACCTCGTCATAATCCAGGTACTCGCTGGTGATGGGGGCATAGTTGGGGCCCACCTGCTCATGCAGCTTTTCGTCCATGCCGCCGTTGATGGCGTACAGCAGGCACTTGGCCAGGTTGGCACGGGCGCCGAAGAACTGCATCTCCTTGCCGGTCTGGGTGGCGGAAACGCAGCAGCAGATGGAGTAGTCGTCGCCCCACACCGGCTTCATCACGTCGTCGTTCTCGTACTGGACGGAGCTGGTCTTGATGGAGATCTCGGCGGCGTACTTCTTGAAGTTCTCCGGCAGAGCGGAGGAGTACAGCACGGTGAGGTTGGGTTCCGGAGCGGGGCCCATGTTCTCCAGGGTGTGCAGGAAACGGTAGCAGGTCTTGGTGACCATGGAGCGGCCGTCCATGCCGATGCCCGCCACTTCCAGGGTGGCCCACACGGGGTCGCCGCTGAACAGCTGGTTGTAGCTGGGGATACGGGCAAACTTGACCATGCGGAACTTCATGACCAGATGGTCGATGAGCTCCTGGGCCTCGGTCTCGTTCAGGATGCCCTTGTCCAGGTCGCGCTGGATGTAGATGTCCAGGAAGGTGGAGATGCGGCCCACGCTCATGGCGGCGCCGTTCTGGGTCTTGATGGCGGCCAGGTAGCCGAAGTACAGCCACTGCACGGCTTCCTTGGCGTTCTTGGCGGGGGCGGAGATGTCGTAGCCGTAGATGGCGGCCATCTCCTTCATGCCCTTCAGGGCGGAGATCTGCATGGCGATCTCCTCGCGCTGACGGATGACGTCATCCACCATGGTGCCGTCGCCGCAGTTGGCGAAGTCTTCCTGCTTGGCGGCGATCAGGTGATCGATGCCGTACAGGGCCACGCGGCGGTAGTCGCCCACGATGCGGCCGCGGCCGTAGGTGTCGGGCAGACCGGTGATGATGTGGCTGTGACGGGCCTTCTTCATCTCGGGGGTGTAGGCGTCGAACACCGCCTGGTTGTGGGTGCGGGTGTATTTGGTGAAGATCTCGTGCAGTTTTTCGCTGGGAGTGTAGCCGTAGGTGGTGCAGGCCTGCTCCGCCATCTTGATGCCGCCGTAGGGCATGAAGGCGCGCTTCAGGGGCTTGTCGGTCTGCAGACCCACGATCTTTTCCAGATCCTTCAGGTCTTCCTTGATGTAGCCGGGGCCGTAGGCAGTCAGGCCGGAAACCACTTCGGTCTCCATGTCCAGCACGCCGTTCTTGGCGCGCTCTTCCTTCTGCAGCTGCTGCAGAGCGCCCCACAGCTTGTTGGTGGCTTCGGTGGGGCCGGCCAGGAAGGACGAATCGCCCTCATAGGGACGGTAGTTCTTCTGGATGAAATCGCGGACGTTGACTTCCTCTTTCCAGATGCGGCCTTCAAAGCCTTCCCACTGGGGATAATTGTACATCGACGGTACCTCCTTAAAAACTGAGGGAAAACATATACTCCAAAACGCGCGGTGCGCGGTTTGACGGTGCAAAAGCCCTTTGCCCCAACCCCAGTATACCCCCGGTCGGGGTCTGGGTTTGTTGCATGGGCAACAGGAAGCAGCGATGAGAACGGTTTGCCGCTTACATGGTTAGTTGATACTAACTTTGCGTCCCCTATTTTACCACAGAAATCGGTTTTTGCAAGCCCTGATTTTGCGCTTTCGGCAGGGAAAATCCCCACATCTTGGGGGTAGGGCGGGCGTGGCAAGTTGAATTATACAAAATATCTATCTATTACACAAGGGGGCCATATAAAATACAGTCATATTTAACAAGAGAATCGTCAAATTGCCAATATTTTAACAAAAAAATCGTACAACATTCTATGCAATACTACTTTACGAAACCGCCGCAAATTTGGTAAAATGGGAACAAGCAAAAGCGTTCCCGTCCGGCGGGGCTGCCCTGTGCCGCAAGGCAGAGGGCCGCAGGGCGGGGAACTTTCCTGCAAACAGCCGTTCGGGGCCATGGTCTGACCGTGGGCCCCGTATGGTCGTGCGCGGGTGCTGAATCCAAATTGGTGGGTCACAAGGCCGGGCGGCCTTCGGCACACCGAAGTAAACGGAGGAAGAAAAATGCCAAGAGCAAAACAGTCCATGGATGGCAACACCGCTGCGGCCCACGTAGCGTATGCGTTCACCGACGTAGCTGCCATCTACCCTATCACCCCCTCCAGCCCGATGGCCGACACCGTTGACCAGTGGAGCGCCGCGGGGCTGAAGAACATCTTCGGCAACCAGGTCAAGGTCGTCGAGATGGAATCCGAGGCCGGCGCGGCCGGCGCCGTGCACGGCTCTCTGGGCACCGGTGCCATCACCACCACCTTCACCGCGTCCCAGGGCCTGTTGCTGATGATCCCCAACATGTACAAGATCGCGGCCGAGGGCCTGCCCTGCGTCTTTGACGTTTCTGCCCGTACCGTTGCGACCCATGCGCTGAACATCTTCGGCGATCACAGCGACGTTTACGCCACCCGTCAGACCGGTTTCGCCATGCTGGCCGAGTCCAACCCCCAGGAAGTTATGGACCTGTCCCCCGTGGCGCACCTGTCCGCCATTGAGGGCCGCGTTCCCTTCGTGAACTTCTTCGACGGCTTCCGTACCTCTCACGAGATCCAGAAGATCGAAAAGTGGGACTACGAAGACCTGAAGGAAATGTGCAACATGGAGGCCGTGGAGGCTTTCCGTGCCGCCGCCCTGAACCCCGAACATCCGAAGAGCCGCGGCAGCCACGAAAACGGCGACATCTTCTTCCAGCATCGTGAGGCCTGCAACCCCGCTTACGAGGCTCTGCCCGCCGTCGTGAAGAAGTATATGGACAAGATCAACGCCAAGATCGGCACCAACTACGATCTGTTCAACTACTACGGCGCCGAGGACGCTGACCGCGTCATCATCGCCATGGGCTCCATCTGCGACGTGGCCGAAGAAGTCATCGACTACCTGACCGCCAAGGGCGAGAAGGTCGGCCTGGTCCTGGTCCGCCTGTACCGTCCCTGGGTCTCCGAAGCTCTGCTGAAGGTCCTGCCCAAGACTGTGAAGAAGATCGCCGTCCTGGACCGCACCAAGGAGCCCGGCGCCCTGGGCGAACCCCTGTATCTGGATGTTGCCGCCACCCTGCGTGAGGCCGGCATGAACGATGTCGTTCTGACCGGCGGCCGTTACGGCCTGGGCAGCAAGGACACCCCGCCCTCCAGCGTGTTCGCTGTTTACAAGGAACTGGAGAAGGATGCCCCGAAGTCCCGCTTCACCATCGGCATCGTGGACGACGTCACCAACCTCAGCCTGCCTGAGGTCAAGCCCGCCCCCATCACCTCCGCTCCCGGCACCAAAGAGTGCAAGTTCTGGGGCCTGGGCGGCGACGGCACCGTCGGCGCCAACAAGAACTCCACCAAGATCATCGGCGACCATACCGACAAGTACATTCAGGCGTACTTCCAGTATGACTCCAAGAAGACCGGCGGCGTGACCATCAGCCACCTGCGTTTCGGCGACAAGCCCATCCGCAGCCCCTACTACGTCAACCAGGCCGACTTCGTCGCCTGCCATAACCCCGCTTACCTGCACATGGGCATGAAGATGGTGCAGGATGTCAAGCCGGGCGGCGTGTTCATGATCAACTGCCAGTGGTCCGACGAGGAACTGGATCATCATCTGAACGCTGCCGACAAGAAGTACATCGCTGACAACAACATTCAGCTGTACACCATCAACGCCATCGACAAGGCCATCGAGATCGGCATGGGCAAGCGCACCAACACCATCCTGCAGTCTGCCTTCTTCAAGCTGGCCGACGTCATGCCCATCGACGAAGCCGTCGAGTACATGAAGGCCGCTGCCAAGAAGAGCTACGGCAAGAAGGGCGACGCCGTTGTCGAGATGAACTGGAAGGCCATCGACGCCGGTGTGGACGCTGTCCATAAGGTCGAAGTGCCCGAAAGCTGGCACAACCCCGAAGCCGACGCCCCCGCCAAGGAGCTGAAGGGCCCCGCTCCGCTGGTCAAGATGATCCGCGACGTCATGGAGCCTGTCTCCCGTATGGACGGCGACAGCCTGCCTGTTTCCGCCTTTGCCCACAACCCCGACGGCGAGTGGGAACTGGGCGCCTCTGCTTACGAGAAGCGCGGCACCGCCGTTATGGTGCCCGAGTGGTATGCTGACAAGTGCATCCAGTGCAACAACTGCGCCTTTGTCTGCTCTCATGCCACCATCCGTCCCTTCTGCCTGACTGCCGACGAAATGGCTGCCGCTCCTGCCAGCCTGAAGAGCGCCGACACCAAGCCGAAGGCCAGCGAATACAAGTTCACCATGGCTGTTTCTCCGCTGGACTGCATGGGCTGCGGCGAGTGCGTCACCGTCTGCCCCACCAAGGCCATCGAGATGAAGCCGCAGGAATCCCAGGCCGACCAGCAGGCTGCCTTCGATTACTGCGTGGAGAACATCCGCAAGAAGGACAACATCCCCGGCGTGGTTTCCGAAGTGTCCGTCAAGGGCTCTCAGTTCAACCAGCCGCTGCTTGAGTTCTCCGGTTCCTGCGCCGGCTGCGCCGAGACTTCTTACGCCCGCCTGATCACTCAGCTGTTCGGCGAAAAGATGTTCATCTCCAACGCCACCGGCTGCTCCTCCATCTGGGGCGGCACTGCTTCCGTCAGCCCCTACACCACCAACAAGGAAAGCGGCTGCGGCCCTGCCTGGAACAACTCTCTGTTCGAGGACAACGCGCAGCACGGCCTGGGCATGCAGATCGGTTATGAGACCGTCCGTGCCAACCTGATCAACAAGGTGGTCTCCCTGAAGGGCAAGAGCGCTGAACTGGATGCCGTCATCGACAAGTTCATCGAGACCAAGAACAACACCAAGGCCAACGACGAACCCGCCAAGGCCCTGATCGCTGCTCTGGAAGCCTGCGGCTGCGAAGAGTCCAAGGAGATCCTGAAGGACAAGCAGTACCTGGCCAAGAAGAGCTTCTGGATCTTCGGCGGCGACGGCTGGGCTTACGACATCGGCTACGGCGGCCTGGATCACGTCCTGGCTTCCGGCCACGACGTCAACGTCATGGTCTTCGACACCGAGATGTACTCCAACACCGGCGGACAGGCCTCCAAGGCTTCCAACATCGGCGAAGTCTGCCAGTTCGCTGCTGCCGGTAAGGAAGTCAGCAAGAAGAGCCTGGCTGAGATCTGCATGACCTACGGCTACATCTATGTTGCTCAGATCGCTCTGGGCGCCAACATGGCTCAGGCTGTCAAGGCCATTGCCGAGGCTGAGGCTTATCCCGGCCCCTCCATCATCATCGGCTACGCTCCCTGCGAACTGCACGGCATCAAGGGCGGCATGACCAACTGCCAGAACGAGATGAAGAAGGCCGTCGAGTCCGGTTACTGGAACCTGTTCACCTTCAACCCCGCTCTGAAGGCCGAGGGCAAGAACCCCTTCACCCTGACCTCCAAGGCTGGCAAGATGGAAGTGTATCAGGACTTCCTGGCCAACGAGACCCGTTACAGCCGTCTGTCCCGCGCCTTCCCCGATCGCGCCAAGGAACTGTTCGACAAGAACCAGAAGGCTGCCGAGGATCGTTACGATCACCTGACCAAGCTGGTCGAACTGTACAAGTAAGACCTGCGCAGTCTGGTAAAGCTGCATAATTAAAATCCCCGCTCTGTCGGAAACGACAGGGCGGGGATTTTTTTGTTTGCAGCTGCGCGCTGCGGGCGGGTTTTTTGCGGTCAATTTTCTGGCTGGCTGTATTTGCAGGGACGGGATTTATCCCGTCCTTTTTTGTATGCCGAAAACCACTCGCTAGGCGAGTGGTTCAAAAGAAGGCTTGTGCCGATTATGGAGACAAAAAACTCCCTTTGCTAAAATAGAAGTGCGGTCTGCCAACTGCACAACTAAGCAAAGGGAGGTCATTCAAAA
>CASEVW010000043.1 GCA_949291395.1 uncultured Oscillospiraceae bacterium
ATGCGCTCTACCGACTGAGCTATAGCAGCAAAATGGCGACCCGGATGGGGCTCGAACCCACGACCTCTAGCGTGACAGGCTAGCGTTCTAACCAACTGAACTACCGGGCCATTTGCTTTGTGCCGCATCAGCGACGTTGTTCATTATACGGGATGCTGAGCAAAATGTCAACACCTTTTTTCATTTTTTTGAAAAAGTTTTTCATCGGCCCGTTCCCCCCGCCGTTTGGCCGCTTTTTGCAGCCATCGCCCGGCTGGCAAAGAACCAGCCGAGCGATGCTTTATCCTTCGTTTATCTCTGCACGGATCCCAGCAGGCCGCAGTCCGCCAGTAGCTGCTGATACTCCGCCAGCATGGCGGGGCTGCCGTGGCCCATCTCTGCCACCACCTGCCGGGCGATCTGGCCGCTGCTGCGCCTGCCGTCGATGTAATAGGCGCACAGCACCTCCTGAAGCTCCTTGTCCGGCTCGTCCTTGTACCGCTGGTCATACTGCCGGGCCAGGGCCAGCCGTTCCGGCTGCTCCAGCAGCAGCTTTTCCAGCGATTCGATGGGGTCGTGGAACAGGCGGCGGTACACCGGGCCTTCCGCTTCCCACTGGGGCTCTCCGGGCAGCAAAACATCCAGCCGCCGCAGGGGTTCTGCTTCCTCCAGGCCGGCGGCGCGGCAGAGGCTTTGGATATTCCCCCGGTAGAATTCTTTCAAAGCCATCCGCTGCTCCTGCACATCCTGGGGCGGCAAATTCTCCAGCAGGGCCCGCCGGGCGATCTCCTCTTCCAGACGGACGATCTTTGCATACTGATGCTGCAAGACCAGCCGGGCGTCGGTCTCTTCCAGGCTGCACAGAGTGTAAACGTAGGCCGCCGCCAGCACGGTGGAAAATTTCAGCACGTTCATGTCCATCCGGTCGATGGTGTCAGAACTGGTGTGATAGTATTTATCCGGCCACTGGCCCAGCATCACGCTGGGGATACCCACCTGAGGGTCGCTCAGGATAAAGTGGTCGCTGCCCAGGGCAAAGGGCACGTCGGCGGTGAGGACGTGCCGCAGCAGTACATCCTCCTCACAGGCCGGATCCCGTTTTACCTCGTCCAGAAGCAGCGTGGCCAGATCCCCCTCAAAGCCGGGCATGGCATAGGGCAGGGCGGTGACGGTGATGGGACCGGTGGTGTCCTCCTGCTTTGCGCCGATCATATCCAGGTTGATGCCCGCCAGGTACTGGCCCCGATCCCGGCCGTCGTTCAGGTAATTGTAGGTGCCGGTGAACTCCGGCACCAGGATGAGCTTCACCGTTTTTTGCAGCGGGGGCAGCGTTCCGGCCTCCACCGCCCGTTTCAGCGCGGCCAGGGCGGCCATGCCCCCTGCCACGCCAGAAGCGTTGTCGTTTGCGCTGGCGCAGGGGTGGCACAGATGGGCGCACACCAGCACGGTATCCTGGCTTTCGCCCGGCAGCACCGCTTCCACCACATGGCTCTCGCCGTCCTTCAGCTTGCTGTCCACATAGGCGTTGATCTGCAAGTAGGGCGTTTCGCTCTCGCCCGCCGCAAACGCTTCCCTGCGCTGGCGGCAGAGGGTTTGCAGCTGCCGGGACATGCGGGGCGTGACCACAAAGCCAAAGGCCTGCGTTTCGCCGGGGGTATGCTCCCACCAGAACGAGGTATAGTTCAGGGTGTCCGGCAGTTCTTCCGGGGTGCGCACATGGGGCGTTTCGTTCAGATAGTCGGACACGATGCCCAGCGCGCCCCGCTTTTGAATGGCCCAGCTGAAGCGGTTGATGTGCTGATGGGTGAACAGCACCTTGCCCGCCAGGTCCCAGCCTTCGTAGGCGCTTTCTTCGCAGCCCTCCGTCATCTCCACTAGACCCAGGGGCTGGTCCCGCCAGTCGCAGGGGCAGCTTTTCTGGATAAGGGAAACGGGCTGGGCTTGATAGTCCGCCAGAAGCATCCCCTCCGGCCCCGCCAGGCGGCACCAGGCCGCCCGGCAGTTCCACTCCTGGAACAGCCGGTAGCTGCCCGCAAAGGTCCCTGCCTTGGCCGGATAGTGCAGCACCTGGGCCTGGATGCCCTGCCCGTTCAGCCAGTCGGCGCACCACTGGGCCGCCTGCAAAAAGCCGCCGCTGGCCTGGATGCGGTGAAAGGCGCTGATGCCCTCCACCAGCTGGCGCAGCGTTTGGGTCTGGATCTCGTGTTTTATGACTTTGATCGTGGAAGGGATCATGTACAGCACTCCTTTGCCGCCGCTTTGAAGAAGCGGTACCGTTTTTGTTCATCATACCACAAGTTGGCAAAAAGAAAAAGCCAGCCGGCGGCGAGAGCTTTTCTCGCTGCCGGCTGGCGCTTTTGATGAAAAAACAGGCGATCAGTTAAAACCGAAGATCTTTTGGCTGATCTTGTAGGCCGTCACCGCGAAGGCACGCCCTGTAGGAGACTGGAAGTTCATCACCTGGCCCATGATGCCCCGGCGCAGGCGGTAGTACACCCAGGGATCGTTCTGTTTCAGGTAGTCCCACAGCTCCTGCTTTTTGGCCAGATTCTCTTTGGTGCCGCTGCGGATGAGCAGAATGGAGGACACCACGGTGATGATCTCGAAATAATTGTACAGGTACTGGCGCTGGCGCTCGTTTTTCACGGTCTTCAGGTCCACCTGCTGCTGCATCAGCTTGTTGACCTTGATCTGCTGGTCGATGCGCTTGATCATCACGCTCTCGTTCACCGACTGGTCGCCCCGGCCGATGAAGTAATGGTAGAAGTCCACGTTGATGTAATAGATGCTCTTCACATGCTGCATGGGCACATAGACGAACAGGTTATCCACATAGAAGGTGTGGCGAGGCAGGTCCAGGCCGCTGTCCCGCAGCAGCTGGGTGCGGTAGATCACCGAGTGCATCAGAATATACTGTCCTTTGCGGAAACGGCCCACCTTGTCCCAGCCGATGACCTGCTGTTCGGGCAGGGCACGGTCGTACCGCATCACCTTTTTGTGGCGCGCGCCCACCTTGTCATACACAAAGTTGCTCACCACCAGATCCACCGGCTTTTCGCTGCCGGCGAAGCCCCGCAATGCGTTCAGGATCCTGGCGTAGGCCTCTTCGTCCACCCAGTCGTCGCTGTCTACCACTTTAAAATAGCAGCCGGTGGCGTTGCGCAAGCCGGCCATCACCGCTGCGCCGTGGCCGCCGTTCTCCTGATGGATCGCCCGCACGATGCCGGGGTATTTTTCGGCGTATTCCTCCGCAATGGCGGCGGTGTTGTCGCTGGAACCATCGTTCACGATCAGGATCTCCACCTCATCACCGCCGGCCAGCAATGTGTCCACACAGTGCTGCATATAGCCCTGTGAGTTGTAGCAGGGAACCGCAATGGATAACAGTTTCATTTTTCTCACCCTTGATATTGATTTTCAAAAAGGGCCCAGCCAATGCACTGGGCCCTGGCCGGGCAGATCCCGCCCCGGTATCTTGGGCCGGGATGCGGCCGCCCTTGACCATTTTTCGGTTTATACGGCAGCGCCGTCCTTTATATCATCCCCCGAAACGGGCGCAAAGTCAAGAGATAGGGGCGTTTTTTCTGTTATTCGGCGGTTTTTTGCGGGGATTTTTTCCGCTTTTTCAAAAAATGTGACGAAAACAACAAATTGCCGTCAAGCCTTGGCGTTTTCCGCCGGGCCGGCCTGCACCTGGTTGAAGAAGCTGGCGCCCTCCAGCACCACGGTGTTGGTGTAGCCGTAATGGCGCAGCCGGTTCTGCAAAAAGTAGGCCCGCTTGGCCCGGTTGCACACCAGCAGCAGCTTTTCGTCCTTGCCCAGGCCCTCCACCGGGCCGTTCACCGTTTCCAGCTGCACAAAAGTCGCACCGGGGATAATGCCGGCGGAGGTCACGTCCACCACCCGGTAGCCCTCTGCCGCGCCGGCGGCGTACTGGGCGGGCGTCATGCTGACGACCTTACCGTCCAGCTTGTTTTCCAGCATATAGACCGCCTGCACAAAGGGATGGATGGCGGTGGAGAAGGGCGGCGCATAGGCCAGGTCCAGATTATCAAAATCCTCCAGCGCCGCGCCCATGGCAATGCCGGTCACCGCGATGTCCACCATTTTGTCCACCGCGCCGGGCCCGATCACCTGCACGCCCAGCAGCTTTCGGGTGGTTTTGTCGGCGATCAGCTTGGTCACGAACCAGGCCGCGCCCGGATAGTAATGGGCCTTGTCGTCGGTGACCATCACGATGGTCTCCACATCATAACCTTCCTCCCGGGCGGCAGTCTCAGTGAGACCGGTACGGCCGCAGTTGATGCCCGGCAGCTTTACCACGCCGGTGCCCAGCACGCCGGGATAACGCTTGTTCTCCTCGGTGAGGGCCAGCGCCAGGGTGCGGGCTTCCATGTTGGCGGAGGAGCCCATGGACGACCACTGCCGCTTGCCGGTGAGCCGATTGGTGACCATGGCGCAGTCACCGGCGGCGTATACGTCCGGCAGGCTGGTGCGCAGCTGGTCGTCCACCAGGATGCAGCCCTTGAACATCTCCAGGCCGGAGTCCTGCAAAAAGGCGGTGTTGGGCCGGATGCCGGCGCTGACCACCACCACATCGGCGGGCAGGGTCTCCTGGGCGGTCTGCACCGCCGTGACTCTGCCCTCTCCCAGGATGGCCTGGGCGGCGGTGCCGGTGAGCACCCGCATGCCCGCTTCGGTGAGCTTGCGGCAGGCAAAGTCCGCCATTTCCTTATCCAGAACGCCGGGCATGATCTGCCCCGCCACGTCCAGCACGGTGACCGAAAGGCCCCGGGCCAGCAGGTTCTCCGCCGCTTCCAGGCCGATGAAACCGCCGCCGATGACCACGGCATGCTGGGCTTTCTCCCTTTCCAGATACGCCCGCATAGAGATAGCATCCTCCGGGGTGCGCAGGCAGAACACGCCCTTGTGCTGAATGCCCGGGATGGGCGGCATCACGCTGGACGCACCGGTGGCGATGATCAGGGCGTCGTAGGCGTACTGTTCCGTCTGGCCGGTGGCCAGGTCGTGGGCGGTGACGGTCTTGCTTTTCGCATCCAGGGCCACCGCTTCCTTGCCGGTGAGCACCTGCGCCCCGGTGAGGGCGGTATATTTCTGGGGCGTGTTCACGATCAGTGCGTCCCGGCTTTCGATCTGGCCGCTGAGGTAATAGGGCAGGCCGCACCCCGCGTAGGAAATGTCCTTGTCTTTCACCAGAATGGTCACGTTGGCATCCGGGTCCTGCCGCTTGATCTTCGCCGCTGCTTTCGTACCGGCGGCCACGCCGCCCAAAATCAATACATCCATTGTTGTGCTCCTTTCGCCTTTTGTGCAAAAAACACCAGCGAGCGCGCATTAGCCGAGTCCGGGTAAGACAGCTTTGGCCCTGGCTTACGTTTTTGGAGCCTAACAAATTCAAAGGGTCGCCCCAATACACCAAGTATTGGGGTGCCCCTTTTCATCTGTTTTGCTCTCAAAAACGAGGGCCAGGGCTGCTATGCACCTGCGGCCCGGCGATTTTGCTGTAAATGCAAGGAAGTGCGACGAGTGGGCTGCGGGCGCGTCAAGCATGCGCCCGCTCTGCTTTACGCAGAGCGCCCAGGCCGGTCACAGAGCCCACTGGGCTCTGCACGGCTTCGCCGCCCCGGCACCCTGTATGGTTAGCTAGGAGCTCTGACGCAGTCAGTTACACAAAATCGTCAGTCCGCCGGCAAAGCTTCCTTGCCCGGCCTCGGCTTTCTTCCCGCCGCCGCTGGTGTTTTGTTCGATCAGCCCTGGCAGTTGTGCCCGCAGCTGTGGCCCTCGCCGTGGCTGCCGCAGTCGTGGCCTTCCTCGTGGTCGTGGTGGGCGCAGGTCACGTCGGTGTTCATGGGCAGGGTGCCCTTCAGCAGGGACTCCACCGCCTGGTCGGCGCTGCCCTGGGCCCCGGCGTACAGCACGATGCCCGCCTGGGCCAGCGCCTGACGGGCGCCGCCGCCAATGCCGCCGCAGATGAGCACATTCACGCCCTGGGCCTGCAAAAAGCCCGCCAGCGCCCCGTGGCCCTGGCCCTGGGTGTCCACCACCTGGCTGGCCGTCACGCCACCGTTCTCTGCCTGATACAGCTTGAACTGCCGGGTGTGGCCAAAATGCTGGAATACATTGCCGTTTTCATAAGTAACCGCGATCTTCATTGCTTTCAAACCTCTTTTTATGCAAAGACACGGCCTTCCGGGCATCCCGGACAGACCGCGTCTTTGATTGATTTTCTTCTATTTTACGCCCTTATAAATGGGTTTTGCATGACAAAGTCACATTCCGCAGGCTGGCTTTCGTTCAGCCAAAGATCTGTCGGGCCAGGTCCACCGCCTGTTTTGCGTCCTTGCTGTAGTAGTCCGCGCCGATCATCTTGGCGTAATCCGGCGTGAGCACGGCGCCGCCCACCACCACCTTGCAGCCAAGGCCCGCGGCCCGCAGTGCCTGGATGGTCTCCTGCATGGCGGGCAGCGTGGTGGTCATCAATGCGCTCAGGCCCACCAGCTTGACCTGATTGGCCCGGGCGGCCTCCACCACCGCTTCGGGCGGCACGTCCCGGCCCAGGTCGATGACCCGGTAGCCGTAGTTTTCCAGGATCACTTTCACGATGTTTTTGCCGATGTCGTGGATATCCCCCTTTACCGTGGCCAGCACGATGGGCCCCTTTTCCGCCTGGGGCGCGCCCTGCTTTTGAATGGCGGCTTTCACCTGGTCAAAGGCCGCCTGGGCCGCCCCGGCGGACTGGAGCAGCTGGGGCAAAAAACATTCCCCGGTCTCAAAGCGGCGGCCCACCTCGTCCAAGGCGGGGATGAGCACCCCGTTCACTAGTTCCTGGGGATCGGTGTGTTCCAGCTCCTGCCGGGCCGCCGCCCCCGCCGGGGCTTTCAGGCCCAGCAGCACCGCGTCGTACAGGCTCACCTTGGTCTCGGTCACGCCGGGCATGGCCCGGGCCTGGCCGCTGCCATAGGCGGCGATGTATCCCTCAGCGTTCTTGTCCTGGTTCTGGAACACCCGGAAGGCGCGCACCACCGCCATCATGGCCGGCTCGTTGGGGTTCAGAATGGGCAGATCCAGCCCCTGGGCCAGGGCCATGCCCAAAAAGGCGGCGTTCAGCTGGGCCCGGGCGGGCAGGCCGAAGGACACGTTGGACACGCCCAAAACGGTCTTCAGGCCCAGCTCTTCCTTCACCATCCGCACCGCCCGCAGGGTGTCCCACACGTCCTTCTGCTGGGCGCTGGCGGTGAGGGTCAGGCAGTCGATGTAGATATCCTCTTTGGGGATGCCCGCCGCCAAAGCAGCCTCCATGATCTGTTTCGCCATTGCAAACCGCTCTTCGGCGGTGGCGGGGATGCCCCCGTCCCCTAAGGTCAGGCCCACCACGGCGGCGCCGTATTTTTTGCACAGGGGCAGCACCGTTTTCAGGGAGGCGGGCCGGGCGTTCACCGAGTTGACGATGGGTTTGCCGTTGTACACCCGCAGGCCGGCTTCCAGCACCTCGGGGCGGGCGGCATCCAGCTGCAAGGGCAGCTCGGTCACGCCCTGGATGGCCGTCACCGCCCGGCGCATCATGGCCGCCTCGTCGATGCCCGGCAGGCCCACGTTCACGTCCAGGATCTGGGCCCCCGCTTCGGCCTGCTCCACCGCCTGGCCCAGCAGGTAGTCCATATCCCCGCTGCGCAGGGCCTCCTTGGCTTTGGGCTTGCCGGTGGGGTTGATCCGCTCGCCGATGACGGTGCCGGGCAGGATCTCCACCACCTGCATGGCGGAACAGACCCGGCTTTTGCCGGAGGGCTTGCGCCGCCGGGGCCGGCAGGGGTTCCGGTAGGATTTAAACACCCGGCAAAGCTCCCGGATGTAGTCCGGGCTGGTGCCGCAGCAGCCGCCCACGGCGGCCACACCCAGGTCCTGATAGGGCAGCATCTGCTGGCAGAAGCCCTCCGCATCCAGGCCGTAGCGGCCGGTGAGGGGGTCGGGCAGGCCAGCGTTGGGCTTTACGAACACCGGCAGGCTGCATGCCGCGCACAGCCGATGGGCCAGCGGGAACACCTCGTCCGGCCCCAGCGAGCAGTTGATTCCCACCGCTTGGGCCCCCAGGCCCTGGGCCGCGATGGCAAAGCTCTCCACCTGGCAGCCGGTGAAGGTGCGGCCGGAGGCCTCAAAAGTCATGGAGGCCATCACCGGCAGCTCGCAGGTCTCTTTCACCGCCAGGATGCCCGCCTTTACTTCCAGCAGGTCGGTCATGGTCTCCAGATACACGCCGTCCACTCCGGCGGCGGCGCCGGCGGCCACCATCTCCTTGAACAGATCGCAGGCTTCCTCAAAGGGCAGGGTGCCGATGGGCTGGAGCAGCTCGCCCAGGGGGCCGATGTCCAGCAGCACCCGCACGCCGGTGCCCTCCGCCGCCTGTTTGGCGCATTCCACCGCCGCCGCGACCACCTGGGCCACCGTATAACCGGAACCCGCCAGCTTTTTGGCGTTGGCCCCGAAGGTGTTGGTGCAGATAAAATCGCTGCCCGCCTGAATGTATTGCTCGTGAATGTGGGTCACCACCTCCGGGTGGGTGACGCTCCAGATATCCGGCGGCTCGCCGGGCACAAGGCCCGCCTGCTGCAGCATGGTCCCCATGGCGCCGTCCAGCAGCTGGCAGCGTTCCAGATCGAATAATTTATTGGGCACAGGGATGGCCCTCCTTTCGTTTGGTACAGGTCTCTCGCAAGGCGCAGGTAGCGCAGCCTGCCAGCCTGCCTTTCACCGGGTGGTCCGCCGCGCCGCACAGGGCGGTGACGCTTTTGCCAGGGGTCAGCACACAGCTGGCCGTGGCGCAGATGCCCGCCTGGCGGGCGCTGTCCAGCCACTGGACGAACCGGGGCTGCACGGTGATGGGCCAGTCGCCGTAACCGGGAGAAAACCGCCCGGTGAGAAAGCGTCCCTCCTCGGCAAGGGTCTGGCGGATCTCAAGTTCCAGCCCGTCCGCCAGCTGTTCGGCCAGGGTGGAGGCGGCGGCGTCCAGCACCACGCTGTAGGCCATGTCGGTGACCATCGCCCGGCGCAGGGCGGCGTCCACCCCGGCCCCCAGGGTCACCGCCAGCAGAACGCCCTCGTCGCAGCCTTCCAGATGGGCCTGGATGTCCGCCCCCTG
>CASEVW010000044.1 GCA_949291395.1 uncultured Oscillospiraceae bacterium
CCGAAGAGGCGCTGCGGCTGGCCCGCCTCACCGGCTGCCAGGCGGCGCTGCTGAAAGCCCGCAGCCCCTCCTGCGGCAGCGGCGTGATCTACGACGGCAGCTTTGGGGGCGTCCGGGTGCCCGGCGACGGGGTGACCGCCGCGCTGCTGAAGGAAAACCACATCCCGGTGTACACCGAGGAGGAGCTGGGGCGGCTGCTGGAAGAACACGGCGGCCCAAAGGCCCCATAAATTACATCAATAAGGAGAGGAACATTTTATGGCTGCTGTACAGGACGTGCTGCATTTGGGGCTGGAAAGCATTGCGAACATCGCTATTCTGCTGTTTGAATACATCGGCGTGGGCGTTTTGATCGTGGCGGGCGTGCAGGGCATCATCAACTACCTGCGGCGGGACCCCCTGACCCGGCTCAAGCTGGCCAAGGGCATGGCCATGGGCCTGGAGTTCAAGCTGGGCAGCGAGATTTTGCGCACCGTGATCGTGCGAGAGCTGAGCGAGATCGTGATCGTGGGCGCCATCATTCTGTTGCGGGCGGCGCTGACCTTCCTGATCCACTGGGAGATCAAAAACGAGGAGGCCGAGGTGGAGGCCGCCCTGGAACGCAAGGAATAAACTGGGCCTACAACGGGGGCTGTCGCGGGGCGGAAACGTCCCGCGAAAAATTTTTTCAAAAAAATTTGAAAAAAGTGTTGACACCCGCCGAAAAATTGAGTATACTAATCAAGCACCCAACAGGGGCCCTGAAACAACGGGGTGTAGCGCAGCTGGTAGCGCGCCTGCTTTGGGAGCAGGATGCCGTGGGTTCGAATCCCGCCACTCCGACCATATCATAAGCGGCTTTAGCTCATCTGGTAGAGCGCCACCTTGCCAAGGTGGAGGTAGCGAGTTCGAGCCTCGTAAGCCGCTCCATTTTTTTGTCTGGAAGTTTAGCTCAGCTGGGAGAGCATCTGCCTTACAAGCAGAGGGTCACAGGTTCGAGCCCTGTAACTTCCACCAAAAAATGCCTCTGTAGCTCAGTTGGTAGAGCAGGGGACTGAAAATCCCCGTGTCATTGGTTCGATTCCGATCGGAGGCACCACCGAAAGACCTGTCTGAACAAAGACGGGTCTTTTTTTGTGTGTGGGGGCGTTTGCCCACTCGACAAGCGTGCCCCGGTTTGTTAAAATTAAAGTGAGAGAATTTGTCTTTTTGCCCCGAATGCCCGCATATATGGCGGCCGGGAAGAATGGAAAGGAGACTGTGAGGATGTATACCGCACAGCAATATGTAAAAGCCCAGTCGCTCCAGCATGCCTTTGAGCTGAACCAGAAGCGCAGCACCACCCTGCTGGCCGGGGGATGCTGGCTGCGCATGACCCGCCGCAAGGTGGGCACCCTGGTGGACCTGAGCGGCCTGGGGCTGGATACCATTGAAGAGACCGGCGAGGAATTCGTGCTGGGGGCGATGGTCACCCTGCGCCAGCTGGAACAGCACAAGGCCCTGAACGAGGCCTTCCACGGCCTGTTTAAAGAGATGACCCGCCACATCGTGGGGGTGCAGTTCCGCAACTGCGCCACCCTGGGCGGCAGCATCGCCGCCCGCTTCGGCTTCTCCGACCTGCTGTGCGCCCTGCTGGCGCTGGACTGCCAGGTGGAGCTGGTGGGCGCCGGCCGGGTGAGCCTGGAAGCTTACGCCAAGATGCCCTATGACAACGACGTGCTGGCCCGTGTCTATGTGAAGAAGAACGGCCGCCGCCCGGTGTACCAGTCCATGCGCAACGCCGAGACCGACCTGCCGGTGCTGGCGGTGGCGGCCTCCGAAAAGGACGGCCAGGTGCGGGTAGTCGTCGGCGCGCGGCCGGCCCGGGCCGCCATCGTGGACGAGCCCCTGCCCCTGAACGCCGGCAAGGACGAGCTGGAGGCGTTCTGCGCCGCCATGCAGCGCCAGCTGACCTTTGCGGGCAACATGCGGGCCAGCGAGGCTTACCGCCGCCATCTGGCAAATGTTTTGACCGGCCGCTGCCTGGCGGCCTTACAGGAGGGTTGATCCATGCAGGTTACCATTACGTTGAACGGCAAGCCCTACACCGCCGAGGCAGCGCCGGACACCCAGCTGCTGCATTTTCTGCGGGCGGCGGGGTGCAAATCGGTAAAATGCGGCTGTGAGACCTCCGGCTGCGGCCTGTGCACCGTGCACATGGACGGCAAGCCGGTGCTGTCCTGCAGCGTGCTGGCCGCCCAGGCGGACGGCCACGCCATCACCACCCTGGAGGGCCTGCAGGCCGAAGCCGAGGAGTTCGGCGGCTTTCTGGCGGACCAGGGCGGCGAGCAGTGCGGTTTTTGCAGCCCCGGCTTTATCATGAGCGTGCTGGCCATGGCCAAAGAGCTGGATGCCAGCGCCACCGACCAGGAGATCCGGGAGTATCTGGCGGGCAATCTCTGCCGCTGCACCGGATACCAGAGCCAGCTGCGGGCCATTCGTGCCTGGCTGGCCGCAAAGGAGGGCAAAGCGGAATGAAGTATGTGAACCAGGCCGTGCGCAAAGTGGACGCCATGGCCCTTGTGACCGGCAAGCCGGTGTACACCGGCGACATGGTGCCCGCCAACACCCTGATGGTAAAGATGCTGCGCAGCCCCCATGCCCATGCCCTCATCGAGGAGATCGACACCATCGCCGCCAGCAAGGTGCCCGGCGTTGCGGCCATCTTTACCTATAAAGACGTGCCCCAGAGCCGTTTCACCACGGCGGGCCAGACCTACCCCGAGCCCAGCCCCTACGACCGGCTGATCCTGGACCGGCGGCTGCGCTGCGTGGGCGACCCGGACCGGCGCTTTTCCGAGGACGC
>CASEVW010000045.1 GCA_949291395.1 uncultured Oscillospiraceae bacterium
AGGCCCACCGCCGCCAGCAGGATGGCCGCCCCGGCCCACAGCCCGCTCACAGGATGGCCCGCAGCCCCTCGGCCCGGGCTCTGCGCTGCAAATAGCGGTATCGGCTTTGGATGGCCTGGTATTCATACACCAGCGCATCGATCAGCTCCGGCTCCGTTTCCAGGTCAAACAGCATCTGGTTGCGGCGCATCCCGGCAAGGCACTGCCGCAGCTGGTCCTCCAAGCCCGGAACGTCCAGGGCCTGGTCGTCAGGCCGCGCCGCCGCGCCTATGTTGATGGCCCGGGCCGGCAGCCTCGCCGCCGGCCGCTTTTTCATGGCAAGTTCCACCGTACATTCCCCTTTCAAATAAGCGGTCCATTTTATGGATATGCCAAAAGCTTGGCCCATTATACGCCGTTTTATACCAGTCACAGACAAAAACGCCTGTGCAGGGCCAAAAAAGGCTGCCTGCACAGGCGTTTTTTACTTTTCGCTTTGGCTGCTCCAGGCCCCGTCCTCCAGGACCCGGGCAAAAGCCGCCGGGTCGCTGATCCGGTAGCCGCCCTCTGTTTTTTCCAGCTCGCCGCCGGCGCACAGCTCGTTCATGGTGCGTAAAAGATGGCGGTAGCTCACGCCCAGGTATTCAGCGGTCTCGGTAAGGCGGCTGGCAAACAGCCCCTCCGGGCTGTTCAGGGCAATGTACGCCCGCAGCCGGGTCTCCAGCGGGGCCAGGATGTTGAAGGAATCGTTGATGCTGTAGCGGGCCACGATGCGGGCCAGCATCAAGGCCACCCGCTCCATAAAGGCCGGGTTGCCCCGCAGCTGCTGCCGGTATTTGTCCAGCGGGATGGCAAGGCAGCGCACCGGCCCGGCGGCCTGCAGCGTGCTGCTGGCCGCTTCCCCGGTCATCAGCTCCACTTCTCCCAGCATGGCGCCGGGGCCGTTGTAGCAGAACAGCAGGGTCTTTTCCTCCGGGGTCACGGCGCACACCTTCACCCGGCCCTCCACCACGAACAGCAGGTCCCGCATGGGCAGGCCCTGGCGGCAGAGGTACTCCCCCCGCCGGTATTCCTGGATGCGCGCGTCGGGAAAATCCTCCAGCGCCAGGCCAAAGCCCTGCAGCAGGGCCTCGCAGTCCGCCGGGGTCTTTGTTGTTTTTTTCAAAGGGTCGTCCCCCTTTTTGCTCAGTTTTCGCCCTCGGCAGGCGCTTCCACCAGGGAAAAATCCACCCGACCCAGGGCCACGTCCGCCCGGACGGCTTTCACCCGCACCGTGTCGCCCAGGCTCCACTGCCGGCCGGTGAGATCATCCCGCAGGCGCATGGAGCCCAGCAGCTGGGGTTCGCCTTTGCAGAAGCTCTCGGCCCGCACCAGGCCCTCCACCGTGTTTTCCAGCTGCACATAGATGCCCTGGTTCGTCACGCCGGACACCACCGCCGCGAATTCCTCGCCCAGGTGGTTTTTCATATATTCCGCCTTATAGCAGCCCTCAGCGCTGCGCTCCAGCTGCATGGCGGCCAGTTCCCGGCTGCTGGACTGGCTGCTGGCCTCCTGCACGAAGGCTTCGTACCGCTTTTTCAGCTCCTCCACCGGCGTGCCCGCCACAAAGTCGCTGAGGATGCGGTGGATGGCCAGGTCCGGATACCGGCGGATGGGGCTGGTGAAGTGGGCGTAGTCCTCCAGCGCCAGGCCGTAATGGCCCTTGGGGGCAGGCTCGTATTTGGCCTTTGCCATGCTGCGCAGCACGCCGGTGTGGATCACCGGGGCCAGCGGGGTGCCCTTCACCGCTTCCAGCAGCCCGCACAGCTCCTTCTGGGTGGGGGCGGGGCCGTCAAACTGATCCGGCAGCCCGCAAAGGCGCAGCATCTCCTGCAATCGCTCCACCCGCTCGGCCTCCGGCTCCTCGTGCACCCGGTAGACAAAGGGCAGGTCCTTCTGGCGGGCCAGGCGGGCGGCACACTGGTTGGCCAGCAGCATGAATTCCTCGATCATGGCCTCCGCCGTGCCCCGCTGCCGCTTTTTCACGTCCACGCAGCGGCCGTCCTCGTCCAGGATCAGGGCCGCCTCGTCGGTCTCCAGCTCGATGCCGCCCCGCTCTCTGCGCAGGCGCACCCGCTGTTCATACAGCTGTTTCATCAGGGGCAGCTGGGGCAGGATCTCCTTGTATTTTTCCGCCAGGGCGGCATCCTCGCCGCCGCCCAGCAGCAGGTTCAGCTCGCTGTACACGCCCTTGACCCGGCTGCGGATGACGGTCTTTTCAAACCGGAAACTTTGCAAAACGCCCTGCTTGTCCAGCTGGATCAGGCAGGAGAAAGCCAGCCGGTCCTCCCCTTCGTTCAGGCTGCACAGCCCGTTGGACAGCTGCCGGGGCAGCATGGGGATCACCGCGTCCGCATAATAGATGGAAGTGCCCCGGTTCAGGGCTTCCTTGTTCAGCTCGCTGCCGGGCTTCACATAGTGGCTCACGTCCGCGATGTGCACCCCCAGCTCGTACCCCCGTTGGGTCTCGGTGAGGGAGATTGCGTCGTCGATGTCCTTGGTCTGGGCCGAGTCGATGGTGAAGATGGGCCAGCTGCGCAGGTCGGTGCGTTTTTTCAGGTCCGAGGGTCGGATGCCCTCCAGCTTGTGGGCCTCGGCTTTCACCTTTTCGGGGAAATGCCGCTCCACCCCGGCGGCGTGCAGCAGGGCCCGGGCGCAGTTGCGGGCGTGGCTGGCGCTGCCAAAGCGCACCGTCACCCCGGCCTTGTGGCCGTCGTAGTCCTCGCCCCGGTTCATGATCTGCACCGCCGCCTTGTCTCCGTCCTCCGCGCCGCCATCGGCGCTTTTTTTGATGAGGACGCGCACAAAGGGGCAGTCGTCCGGCTCCAGATACAGCCGGCCGTTCTCCCGCACCACGGTGCCCACAAAGTCCTCCCGGGGGGCGGTCACCGCCAGGATCTCGCCCTCCCGGGAACCGGCCACCCTGGGTTTGGAAAACAGCTTGACCAGCACCTGGTCGCCGGGCAGCGCGCCGCTGAGAGCCCGCCCCGGGATGAACACATCGCTGCCGCCAAATTTGGGGGCGGCAAAACCGAAGCTGGGCCCCAGCTTCACCAGGGTGCATTCCAGCAGGCCCTCCGCCGGGCGGCCCTTTGCCAAAAAGTAAGCGCCGCTTTTCTGGCAGATCTTGCCCTTTTTCACCAGCTCGTCCACCGCTTGCTGTACCTTGCGGTCGTTGCCCAGCTTATCCTTCAGATCTTTCAGGCGGCGGGGCTTTTTTTCGATCTCCCGCAGCACTTTGGTGCGTATGGACATTGTTTTTCCTCCTTGAACACAGGCTCAGACAGACAAAAAGGGCCCGCATGGCGGACCCTTTCGTTGGTGATCAATTCATGCTGATAACGCTCAGGATGCTGACCGCGATAATGACCACAAAGAACACAACGCCCACGATCTTGGTGGCCTTCGCCAGCTTTGCGTCCTTGGCGCGGGTGCGGCCGGCTTCCATCATGCCGCCCTCGCCCATGATCGCGCCGGACAGGCCCTTGCCCTTGGTCTCCTGGCTCAGGGTCAAGAATACGATAGCGATCGCCGCAAGGATCAGCACGACACCGCTGATGATCTCGATGATACTCATAGTGTAAACGCTCCTCCGCTTTTTATACGCGCTAATATGCAAATAAGATAATACCACAAGCGGCAGAAAAATGCAAGAAAATTCTGCCGTTTTCGGCCCGGTTACTGGTCCAGCTTCAGCTGCTCGGCCAGATCCTCTTCCCGCACCAGGGCCCCGGCGGCGGGCAGGCTGCGCACCCGGTACCGGTGGGGGTTGGCCAGCTCCAGCTGATCCGCAGGCTTGACCCACTCGATCTTCTGGTTCTTTTTCAGGGTGATGACCGCCACGCCCAGGGTGTCACGGGTCTGCTTTTCGGCGATCTGGCTGGAATGGGCCAGCAGCATGCGGCCGCCGGTGGTGCGCACCGCCAGCTCGGTCTCTTCCTCCAGCTGCACCATGCAGGCCAGGGGCTCCTTGTCGCTGTAGGCTTTCAGCAGCTTTTTACGGTTCTGCTTGGTGGCATAGCTGCTCATGGCGATCTTGGCAAACTTGCCGTTCTCGTAAGCGAACACCATATATCCCTTGTAATCCAGGGTGACCGCCATGTAAACGGGCAGCTCGCCCTCGTCCATGCCCAGGGTGGCCGCCACAAAATCGCCCATCACGCTGGCCTTGGTGTCGGCAAAGTCCGCCGCGCGGCACTTGTACACCTGCCGCTGGTCGGTGAAGAAGAGCAGCCAGGCGTCGTTGCGGGTCTCGATCTGCTGGACCACCTCGTCCCCCTCTTTCAGCTTCTGCTCGCCGCTCATGCGCAGCGACTGGGGGGTGATCTTCTTCACATAGCCCTCCCGGGTGAAGAACACCGTCACCGGATAATCCGGCAGGCCCTCTTCCTCCGCCTCGGCGTCCCCGTCCGCCACGTCGTACAGGATGGTGCACCGGCGGGGCTGGCCGTACTTTTTGGCCACGGCGTTCAGCTCGTCGATGATGATGCGGCGGATCTTGGCGTTGGACTTCAAAATGTCCTCCAGCCGGGCGATCTCCCCCTCCAGGTCCTCGATCTCACGGGTGCGCTTGAGGATGTACTCCCGGTTCAGGTGGCGCAGCTTGATCTCGGCCACATACTCGGCCTGCACCTGGTCGATGCCGAAGCCGATCATCAGGTTGGGCACCACCTCGGCGTCCTCGTCGGTCTCCCGCACGATGCGGATGGCCTTGTCGATGTCCAGCAGGATGGCCTCCAGGCCCTTGAGCAGGTGCAGCCGCTTTTTCTTGCCCTCCAGGTCGAAGTGGGTGCGGCGGCGCACGCATTCGGTGCGGAAGGCCGTCCACTCGTTCAGGATCTGCCGCACGCCCAGCACCTTGGGCTGCCCGGCGATGAGCAGGTTGAAGTTGCAGGCAAAGCTGTCTTCCAGGGGGGTGGCCCGGAACAGCTTCTGCATCAGCTTGTCCGGGTCCTGGCCCCGTTTCAGGTCGATGGTCAGCTTGAGGCCGTTCAGGTCGGTCTCGTCCCGCATATCGCTGATCTCCTTGATCTTGCCGGCCTTCACCAGCTCGGCGATCTTGTCCATCACCGCCTCCACGGTGGTGGTGGGCGGGATGCGGGTGATCTCCAGCATATTGCCCTCTTTTTCATAGCGGTACTGGGCCCGCACCCGCACGCTGCCCCGGCCGGTCTCGTAGATCTTGCGCAGCTCCGCTTCGTTGTAAAGGATCTCGCCGCCGCCCACAAAATCCGGCGCGGGCAGGGTGGAAAGCAGGTCGTGGTCCGGGTCTTTCATCAGGGCCACGGTGGTGGCGCACAGCTCCGCCAGGTTGAAAGAGCAGATGTTGGAGGCCATGCCCACGGCGATGCCCAGGGTGTTGTTGGCCAGGATGGTGGGGAAGGTCACCGGCAGCAGGGTGGGCTCGGTGGTGGTGCCGTCGTAGTTGGGCACAAAGTCCACCGTTTCCTTGTCGATGTCCCGGAACAGCTCCTCGCACACCGCTTCCAGCTTGGCCTCGGTGTACCGGCTGGCGGCGTAGGCCATATCCCGGCTGTAAGCCTTGCCGAAGTTGCCCTTGGAATCCACAAAGGGCACCAGCAGGCTCTCGTTGCCCCGGCCCATGCGCACCATCGTCTCGTAGATGGCGGCGTCGCCGTGGGGGTTCAGGTGCATGGTGCTGCCCACGATGTTGGCGCTCTTGGTCCGGCCGCCCTTTAACAGGCCCATCTCGTACATGGTGTACAGCAGCTTGCGGTGGGCGGGCTTAAAGCCGTCGATCTCCGGCAGCGCGCGGGACACGATGACGCTCATGGCGTAGGGCATGTAGTTTTTTTCCAGCGTCTCGGTGATGGGGCTCTGGATCACCACGCCCGCGTCCAGGATCTCCACGTTGTCGCCCAGCTGGGGCCGGGCGGGGGCGGAACGCTTGGTTTGTTTTTTTGCCATTTCTCTACTCTCCTCCCCTTACGAAAGATCCAGATCGTCCAGGTACTCGGCGCCGTGCTGGGCAATGTGCTCCTTGCGGCCCGCCAGGTTGTCGCCCAGCAGCAGGTCGAACATGGCGGCGGTGCGGTCCACGTCCTCCGGATCCACCTTGATCAGGCGGCGGCTAGCCGGGTTCATGGTGGTCAGCCACATCATCTCCGGGTCGTTCTCACCAAGGCCCTTGGAGCGCTGGATGGTGTATTTTTCCTTGCCCACACGGCTTAAAATATTGGCCTTTTCCGGCTCGGTGTAGGCAAAATAGGTCTTGTTTTTGGTGTTGATCTCATACAAGGGGCTTTCGGCGATGTACACATAGCCCTCGTTGATGAGGGTGGGCACCAGGCGGTACAGCATGGTCAGGATCAGGGTGCGGATCTGATAGCCGTCCACGTCGGCGTCGGTACAGATGACCACCTTGTTCCAGCGCAGGTTTTCCAGGTTGAAGGTGGCCAGGTCCTTTTTGGCCTTGCCCCCCAGCTCCACGCCGCAGCCCAGCACCTTGATCAGGTCGGTGATGATGTCCGACTTGAAGATGCGGTCGTAATCCGCTTTCAGGCAGTTCAGGATCTTGCCCCGCACCGGCATGATGGCCTGGAACTCGGAGTCCCGGCTGGTCTTGACCGCGCCCATGGCGGAATCGCCCTCCACGATGTACAGCTCCCGGCGGGACACGTCCTTGGTGCGGCAGTCCACGAACTTCTGCACCCGGTTGGCGATGTCGATCTGGCTGGTCATGGTTTTTTTGATGCTCTGGCGGGTCTTTTCGGCGTGTTCCCGGCTTTGCTTGTTGATGAGCACCTGCTGGCAGATCTTCTGGGCCTCGTCGGGATTTTCCAGGAAATACACTTCCAGGTTATGCTTCAAAAACTCGGTCATGGCCTGGGCCACGAACTTGTTGGTGATGGCCTTTTTGGTCTGGTTCTCGTAGCTGGTGCGGGTGGAGAAGGTGCTGGATACATAGACCAGGCAGTCCTGCACGTCGTTGAAGGTGATCTTGCTCTCGTTTTTCTTGTACATGCCCTTGGTCTTCAGATAGTTGTCGATCTGATTCACAAAGGCGGTGCGCACCGCCCGGTCCGGGCTGCCGCCGTGCTCCAGCCAGCTGGAGTTGTGGTAGTATTCCAGCATCTGCACCTTGTTGGAAAAGCAGAAGGCCGCACTCATCTTCACCCGGTAATCCGGCTGGTCGGCCCGGTCACGGCCGGTGGCGGTGGACTCGCAGTACCGCACCGGGGTGATGTAATCCAGCCCGGCCACCTCGTTCACATAGTCCTCGATGCCCTTTTCGTAACGGAATTCCAGGGTCTGTTTTTCCGGCCCGGTCTCGTCCTGGAAGATCAGGGTCAGCCCGGCGTTCACCACCGCCTGGCGCTTCATGGTGTCGGTGAAATACTCGGTGGGCACGTTCACGTCGGTGAACACGTCGGTGTCCGGCTTCCAGCGGATCACGGTGCCGGTACGGCGGCCCTTGAAGGGCTCCTTCACCAGGCCGGCGGCCGGCTCGCCCTTTTTGAAGTCCAGGTGATAGTGGAAGCCGTCCCGGTAGATGTCGGCGGTCATCCACTCGCTGGCGTACTGGGTGGCGCACAGGCCCAGGCCGTTCAGGCCCAGGGAGTATTCGTAGTTGTCCTCTCCGGCGGAGTATTTGCCGCCGGCGTACATCTCGCAAAAGACCAGCTCCCAGTTATAGCGCTGCTCTTTGGGGTTATAGTCCACCGGGATGCCCCGGCCAAAGTCCTCCACCTGGATGCTGCCGTCGGCAAAACGGCTCAGCACGATCTTATCGCCGTGGCCTTCCCGGGCCTCGTCGATGGAGTTGGACAATATCTCAAAAATAGAATGGGCGCAGCCTTCCACACCGTCCGAGCCGAAGATGACCGCGGGGCGCTTGCGCACCCGGTCCGCACCCTTCAGGCTGGAAATGCTGTCGTTGCCGTATTCCTGTTTTTTTGCCAACGTTTTCTACCTCCACTGCATTCAAAAGGGGCCTGCCGCCCCTCTTCGTCCCCTGCCCGCACCGGCGGTTCCCGGTGTGGGGACGGTATCCCTGTTTCATTGTATGCTTTTCTATTTAACCACGCCCCGGCGGCAAATGTCAAGGCGAGGGGCCGCCGCCCACCCAGCCGCCCGGCCCGCCGAACGGGCCAAAGCCCCCCCAAAACAGCGCCCCGGCCAGCCAAAAAAAGAGACCTTTCCGGCAGCGTAATGCCACCGGAAAGATCTCGGTATCGTATGGTTCAGCGGGTCAGGATAAAGCCGATCAGGGCGGTCACCGCACACAAAATGGCGGTGATGGGGGGCGCCCAGCGGATGATCCGCTCGGCCACCACGTCACGGGGATCCATGTCGCCGTCCTCGTAGTCGTACTCGTCCTCTTCGTAGCCCTCGTCGTCGTAGCCGTACTCCTGCTGCTCGGTGTAATTGGCCGTATAGCCGGAGCGGGCGGAGGCCGCCGGGCGCTCGGGGGCGACGATCATGTCATCGTCGTCCTCCTGCTGGCTGTGCATGGGCGGCACGTTGTAGCTGGGGTCCGGCTGCTGGCTCACCGGCGGCACCGCCCGGGTGGGCTCTTCCGGCTTTACCGGGGGCACCATGCGGGTGGGCTGCTGGTCGGCCGCAGGCTGGGCCGTCCGGTTGGCCTGCAGCATGCTGGACAGGGTGTTCTGCATCAGGATGCGGTCGCCGCCGCACTCGCTGCACCACACGCCGTCCTCCTCACGGGGATGGAAGGCGCCGCAGGCGCAGTACCAGCCCTGGTCCAGCACCTGGGGCACATAGGCAAGGCCGGTCTTGTGGGTGCGCTCTTCCAGCTTGCGGGCAAGCTCCACCGGCAGCTTTTTGGGGGCAGGCAGCCGGGTGCGTCCATAGCCGGACAGGTCCAGGATGCTGCCGTCTTCCAGATAGGCCTCCAGCAGGTCCACTTCCACGCTGCCCACCGGGGTCTTGCTGATATAGACCGCGTCGTCCGCGCCGAACACCTGGCCATTGGAGGTATCCAGCCCCTGGTAGTAGAACTGGTCCTGGCAGACAACGCCGCCATTGCGGTCCTTGCACTTAAAGTCCACCAACAGGCCCACGATGGGCTGGCTGGTGATGTTTTTGAAGGACAGGCAGACCGCAATATCGCCGCTCACGTCGCCCTTCAGCAGCTCCACCTTGACAAACTGGATCGGGCTGCCCTTGGTGTAATAGTTTGCCCGGGACTGGGCCAAAAGGTCAAAATTCTCTTCCACGGGGAGATCTACTCCTTTCCTGTTATGTGCGGGTACGCGTTATCAGGCGTTGCTGGGGCCCTGCTCTTTCTCTGCGGCCGGGGCCTCCAGGGTCTCGGCAGGCTCTGCGGGCTGGGCCGGCTGGGCAGGCTCAGCGCCGGGGGCGGGCTCGGCGGTCTCCGCTGCCGGGGCGGCAGCGCTTTCCGGCTGGGCAGGCTTTTCTTCGGCGGGGTCCAGCGGGGGCAGGCTGCCGCCCTCCATCAGGATCTTGAACTCCTCGCCGGACAGCTTCTCCCGTGCCATCAGCTCTTTGGCCACCACGTGCAGCTTATCCATATTGTCCGCCAGGATGCGGCGGGCCCGCTCGTAGGCTTCGTCCACGATGTCCCGGATCTCGCTGTCGATCTCGGCGGCGATGGTCTCGGAATAGCCCTTGCCCTGGCTGAAATCACGGCCCAGGAAGGTCTCGCCCGGGTCAGAACCGTACACCACGGGGCCCAGCCGCTCCGAGAAGCCGTAGCGGGTGACCATGCTGCGGGCCGTCTGGGTGGCGCGCTGCAGGTCGTTGGAAGCGCCGGTGGAAACATCGTCCAGCACCAGGGCCTCGGCCACACGGCCGCCCAGCAGGCTCACGATCTGCTCCTGCATGGCGGTCTTGGTCACATAGCTGGCGTCCTTATCCGGCAGGTACATGGTGTAGCCGCCGGCCTGGCCCCGGGGGATGATGCTGATCTGATGCACCGGGTCGTTGGTGGGGCAGAACCAGCTGGTGATGGCGTGGCCCGCCTCGTGGTAAGCAGTGAGCCGCTTTTCCTTTTCGGTGACCACCCGGCTCTTCTTCTCCGGGCCGGCCACTACCTTGATGGAGGCCTCTTCGATCTCCTTTTCGGTGATGGCCTTTTTGCCCCGGCGGGCAGCCAGCAGGGCCGCCTCGTTCACCAGGTTCTCCAGATCCGCGCCGGCAAAGCCTGCGGTGGACTGGGCGATGGTCTTCAGGTTCACGTCCGGCGCCAAGGGCTTTTTGCGGGTGTGGACTTTCAGGATCTCCTCACGGCCTTTCACGTCCGGCAGGCCCACATACACCTGGCGGTCGAACCGGCCGGGGCGCAGCAGGGCGTGGTCCAGGATGTCCGCCCGGTTGGTGGCGGCGATGACGATCACGCCCTCGTTGGCGCCAAAGCCGTCCATCTCCACCAGCATCTGGTTCAGGGTCTGTTCCCGTTCGTCGTGACCGCCGCCCAAACCGGTGCCGCGCTGGCGGCCCACGGCGTCGATCTCGTCGATGAAGATGATGCTGGGCATGGTCTTTTTGGCTTTTTCAAACAGATCGCGCACGCGGGAAGCGCCCACGCCCACATACATCTCCACAAAGTCAGAACCGGAGATGGAGTAGAAGGGCACGCCGGCCTCACCGGCGCAGGCCCGGGCCAGCAGGGTCTTACCGGTGCCCGGAGGGCCCACCAGCAGCACGCCGTGGGGGATGCGGGCGCCCAGGCTGTTGAACTGGCTGGGATTTTTCAAAAACTGAACGATCTCCTCCAGCTCGGCCTTTTCCTCGTCCGCGCCGGCCACGTCGGCAAAGGTGGTCTTGCGCTTATCCTCGGTCTGATCCTTCACCTTGGCGCGGCCCACATTCATGATGTTGCCGCCCTGGTTGCCCTTGAACATCACATAAAAGATGAAGATCATGCTTCCCACCATCACGACCATCATCAAAATGTCCCAGATGGGCACGCTGCTCTTGATGGGGGTGTAGTCCTGATACATGGGCGCGTCGGGATGGGCCGCGTCGTACGCCTCGATGTAAGGCTGCACGTCCTCCCGGAAGAAGGTCACATAGGGCACCCGGTAGCTGACCTGGTAGATGCCCTCGCCGCTGGGCAGCTGGTCGCCCTCGGCCTCGGCGCTCTGGCCCATCATGATGCTCATCATGCCGCGCCGGGTCTGCAAAGCCGCATCGCCGGTGTCCACCGCGTTGGAGGGCAGCTCCAGCTCGCCCTTGACCAGTGCCAGCTGCACGGTGCCGCTGTTCAGGTCCAGGTCAAAGCCCACCACCTGCTGGTTTTTGAAGTAGTTGAGGATGCGGGAGTAGCTGAGGGGCATGGTGTCGCTGCTCATGGCAGACCACAGGTTCAGCGCCAGCACGCTCAGCGCCAGCAGCACCACGATCACCATGCCGTTGAATTTGGGTTTACGCTGCAAAATTTCATCTCCTATCCGTATTGGCGGGGGTCTTTGCGCCGCCCGGGGGCGGGCGGGTGCCGATACGATTTATTTTGTATATACCTCGGGCTTCAATACGCCCACGTAAGGCAGGTTGCGGTATTTTTCGTCGTAGTCCAGGCCATAGCCCACCACGAACTCGTCCGGCACCTGGTAGCCCACATAGTCAGCCTTCAGGTCCACCATGCGCCGGTCCGGTTTATCCAGCAAAGTGGCGATGCGGATGCTGGCGGGGTTGCGGCTCTGCAAAAGGCCCTTCAGATAGTTCAGGGTCATGCCGGAGTCCAGGATGTCCTCCACGATCAGGATGTCCTTGCCGGACAGGTCCTGGTCCAGGTCTTTCACGATCTTGACCACGCCGCTGGTCTTGGTGCCGCTGCCGTAGGAAGACACCACCATAAAGTCGATGGCGCAGGGCAGGTCGATGCAGCGCATCAGGTCTGCCATATACACCACGGCGCCTTTCAGCACGGTGACCAGCAGCAGGTTTTTGCCCTGGTAGTCCCGGGTGATCTGGGCGCCCATCTCGGCGCACTTTGCTTTCAGCTGCTCTTCGCTGTACAGCACTTTCAGGATATCATTGCTCAGACTCATTGTTCACGGCTCCTTTTGCACGTTGTTCCAACGGGCGCACGGCCAGGATGCGGCGGCTGTCCGCCCCGGGCCGAAAGCCCTCGGCCGCACCCTCGCCCCACAGCCAGACCACCTGGCTGCCCACCGCCAAAAGCGGCAGCAGCGCCCGGTGCTGGCTGGGAATGCCCTTTTCATTGAAGAATTTTTTCAAGGTTTTGCTGCCCTGACGGCCCGCCGGGTGGTACTGATCCCCCGGGCTGCGGGTGCGCAGGGACAAACTACTCCCTATTTTATCATAATCCAGCCAATTGTTTAAGCCTTTTTTTGCGCTTTGCCCATTTTTTTTGATTTGTTCACATTTTTCCCCTTCCAGAAGCTCCAAACGCAGCCGGTAGCCCCCGGCCAGCTGGTATTCCCCCGGCAGGGCGTCCTGGGCGGGCAGGGGCTGCTGGGGCGGGGCCTCTTCGGCCCAACGCAGCACGCCGCCGCTGCGTTCCAACCTTGTGCCCTGGGCCAGCTGGGCCGCCTTTCGCTGGCCGTTCACCAGCTGTTCCAGCTTTTCCAGCTCGCCCTTGCGCAGCGGGTGTTTCTGCTCCACGATCTGCCGCAGGGCTTCCCGGCAGACCACCGGATCCGCCCGGCGCAGCGTTTCCACCCGCCAGCCCCCGCCGCAGGCGGCCTTCTGTAACAAGTTTGCCCCCTGCCTGTCAAAATATCGCTGCCACTCCCCCGCCAAACGGCAGTACTCCCCCAATGCCTGCTGGGCCTTGGGGTTCAGCTGTTCCAGCTGGGGCAGCACCTGGCGGCGGATGCGGTTGCGGGCATACTGGTCGGTTGCGTTGCTCTCGTCCTCCACATAGGGGGTGCCGGTGGCCCGGCAGTAATCCTCGGTGGCGCTGCGGGGCAAAGCCAGCAGCGGCCGGATGTACACCCCCCGCTTTGCCGGGATGCCCGCCGCCCCTTTCAGCCCGGTGCCCCGGGCCAGCCGGAACAGCAGCGTCTCGGCCTGGTCGGTGAGGGTGTGGGCCGTGGCGATCTTCACCGGGCCCTCCGCCGCCAGCTGCTCAAAAAAGCCGTAGCGGAGCTGACGGGCCCAGTCCTCGCTGCGCTGGGTCTTTTGGCGGGGGGCCCGGAACAGGTGCAGCAGCACCCCGTTTTCCTCGCAGAAAGCGGCCACGAATTCCTCGTCCCGCTTGGCCGCCTCCCGCAGGCCGTGGTTCACGTGGGCGGCTTCCAGCCGAATGCCCAGCGCCGGGGCGCTTTGCAGCAAAAAGCGCAAAAGGGCCATGGAGTCGGCCCCGCCCGAGACCGCCGCAATGACCCTGTCGCCCGGGCACAGCAGCTGGCCGTCCCGGATGGCGGCTGTGACCGCCGCCTCAAATTCCTTAACTTGCATGGTTGTAGTCCACGTTCACAAAGCGGGTGTGGGCGCCGTCCCAGCCCAGATCCACCTTGCCGGTCTCGCCGTGACGGTTCTTGGCGATGATGCACTCGGCGGTGCTGGAATCGCTGTCCTCCAGGCTCTCGCCGCTCATGGAGGCATAGTAGCCTTCCCGGTAGAGGAAGAGCACGATGTCGGCGTCCTGCTCGATGGAACCGGAGTCACGCAGGTCGGACAGCTGGGGCCGGTGGTCGGACCGGCCGCTGCTTTTTTCCGCCGCACGGGACAGCTGGGACAAGGCGATCACCGGCACGTTCAGCTCTTTGGCCATGATCTTCAGGTTCCGGGTGATGTCGCTGATCTCCTGCACCCGGTTCTCGGTGCGCTTGCCGCTGGTCATCAGCTGTAAATAGTCGATGACCACCAGGCCGATGGGCGTTTTTTCCGGGTCCTGGTTGATCTTGCGGATCTTGGCCTTTACCTCCGGGATGGTGATGCCGGAGGTATCGTCCATGTAGATGGGCACGTCGTGCAGCACGTCCATGGCGTGGGCCAGGTCGTCCCAGTCGCTGCTGTTCAGTGCGCCGGAACGGAAGGAATGGCTGTCCACGCCGGCCTCTGCCGAGAGGATACGGTTGGTCAGCTGTTCCTTGCTCATCTCCAGGCTGAAGATGGCCACCGGGATGTGGGACTTTTTGGCCACGTTGGTGGCGATGTTCAGCGCAAAGCTGGTCTTGCCCATACCGGGGCGGGCCGCCAGGATGATCAGGTCGGAGCGGCCCAGGCCGGTGAGGATGGTGTCTAGATAGGTAAAGCCGGTGGGGATGCCGGCGTATTTGTCCTTGTTGGGGCCGGCGATCTTCTGCAGGGTGGCCATGGTCTCCAAAAATGCGTCGGAGAGCTTGGTCAGCTCCTCTTTTTTCTGGCTGGACCGGATGTCCGTCAGCCGCTGTTCCACGCTTTCCAGCAGCATGCCCGCGTCGGTCTGGTCGCCGCTCTGCTTTAAGATGTTCTGGGCCAGGTGCATCACCTGGCGGGTCAGGTATTTTTCCTCCACGATGCGGGCGTAGGCGGAAAAATTGCTGATGGAGGGCACCACCTCGCCCAGGCGGGTGATGTAGACCTTGGCGGCCTCCATGCTCTCGAACGCGCCGGTGCCGGCCACAGCGTCGATGAGGGTCACCGCGTCCAGCTGCTCGGTGCCGGAGTAGAGATCCACCATCTGGGCAAAGATCTCGGCGTTCTGCTTGGAATAGAACATCTCCGGCTTGAGGGTATTGATCAGCGTGGGCATGACCCGCTCGCCGTCCAGCAGGGCAGCGCCCAGCACGGACTGCTCGGCCTCCATGTTATACGGCTCGGCCAGGCCCATCGTTTCCAGTTCAAAATTCATATCCTGCATGAAACACCATTTCCTTTGTCTGCGTTGCTGTGTGAAAAAAACTGCCCAGGGGCTGGGCCAGGGGGTTCTGGCCCCCGGCCTCCCTCTGGGCGCGTTTCCGTTTGGTTTTGCTTACTGCTCTTCCACCTTCACCTTAAAGGTGCTGGTCACGCCGGGGTGCAGCTTCACGGTGGCGCTGTAGGTGCCGAACTCCTTGATGTCCCGCTCCAGCTCCACCTTGCGCTTGTCGATCTCCCGGTCCACCATCTTGCTCAGGTGCAGGGCCACTTCCTTGGCGGTGATCTTGCCAAACAGGCGGCCGCCGTTGCCCTTGCTCTTGATGACCACGGTCTTGTCCTTGATGGTGTCGGCCAGCTGCTGGGCAGCGGCCAGGGCCTCGGCAGCGTGGTGCTCCCGGGCTTCGTTTTTGGTGCGCACCAGGTTCAGCGCGCTGGCGTCCGCCTCGGCAGCCAGGCCCCGGGGGAACAGAAAGTTGCGGGCGTAGCCGTCCGAGACCTCATGGATCTCATCTTTTTTGCCGATGTTTTTTACATCCTGTTTCAGAATGACCTTCATTGGTATCTCTCTCCTTTTTGGAACAGCCTCCGGGCTGTGGATTTACTCTTTTGCGGCCGCTTTTCCGGCGGCTTCTTCCTGGGCGGCCCGTTTTTGGTCCGCCCGGTACTGGGCGATGGCCGCCCGGATCTTTTGTTCTGCTTCGTCGATGGTGGTGTCCCGCATCTGGGCCCCGGCCATGGTCAGATGGCCGCCGCCGCCCAGGTGTTCCATGATCACCTGCACGTTCACCGCGCCCATGCTGCGGGCGGAGATATTCACCCCGCTGCCCTGCTGCACGGCCACAAAGCTGGCCCCGACCCCCTCGATGGTGAGCAGGTCGTTGGCCGCCTGGGGCACCGCCACCGCCATGCCCGGCGGCAGCTCGCCGGATACCGACACGGCGCAGCCCATGTAGATATCGGCGTTTTCCACCAGATTGGATTTCACGGTGTATTCCTGCAAGCTGGAATTGAACAGCAGCTTCACCCGTTCGGTCATAGCCCCCACCCGGCGCAGATAGGCCGCCGCCTCAAAGGTGCGCACGCCGGTGTGCAGCGCAAAGTTGCGGGTGTCCAGCATGATGCCCGCCAGCAGGGCTTCGGCTTCCAGGCTGGTGGGGCGCACCTTGTCCTGGTCCACATATTGCAGCAGCTCGCTCACCAGCTCGCAGGTAGAGGAAGCATAGGGCTCGTGGAAAAACAGCACCGCGTTGTCGATATGGCCCACGGCCTTGCGGTGATGGTCGATGACCGCCAC
Source organism: uncultured Oscillospiraceae bacterium (assembly GCA_949291395.1). GTDB lineage: Bacteria > Bacillota > Clostridia > Oscillospirales > Ruminococcaceae > Allofournierella. The sequence continues at coordinate 16,070 of CASEVW010000045.1, forward strand.
CTGGCGGCATTTTTGGTAGACCTCGCCGCTTTCCAAGATGCCCTTGATGTGGGTGTCCACCACCACCAGCAGGGTCTTGGGGGTGATGCCGTCCAGCGCCACGTCCGGCGGGATGAAATCCTCGCCCAGGCCCGCCTTATCGCACTCGTTCAGGATGCTCTGGGCCAGGGTGGCCTCCCGCCGCACCACGATGGCGGCGGGCACGTCCAGCCCTTTGCAGATGCGCAGCACGCCGATGGCCGCGCCGATGCAGTCCAGATCGCTCATGCGGTGGCCCATGATGAGCACGCTGTCCGCCTGGCTGATCAGGTCGGACAGGGCGCTGGCCACGATGCGGCTCTTCACCCGGCTGCGCTTTTCCACGCTGCGGGACACGCCGCCGTAAAAGGCAAAGCCCTCGGGAGTCTTCACCGCCGCCTGGTCGCCGCCCCGGCCCAGGGCCATGTCCAGCGACTGGCGGGCCATCTCCTCGCACTGGCGCAGAGTGGCCCCGCCCCGGCCCACGCCGATGGACAGGGTGACCCCCACCTCGCCGTCCAGCGCCCGGACCTTATCCAGCACGTCGAACTTGGCGGCCACCATCTCTTTCATGTGGCGCTCTTCCACCACAGCTATGTAGCGGGCATTGCTCACCCGGCGCAAAAAGCCGGTGGTGCGCCCGATATAGGTCTCCAGCACCCGGTTCACGCCCTCCAGCAGACGGGCCTTTTCCGAGTCCTTTAGGCCGGCTACCTGCTCGGCATATCCGTCGATCTCGATCAGCAGATAGGCCGGGCGGCTGGCGGCGTATTCCGCCGCCTGATGGCGCAGGTCGGTCTCGTCCACCAGATACAGGGCCGTCAGCTGGTCTTTTCCGTTGGAGGCAAAAATGTTATATTTGCGGCCGCCGTGCTCCAGCACCTGACCAGAAGGTTCAGCGCACTGACGCAGCTCCAGGCCGGGCAGCACCTTGTTCACCGGGGCCAGCAGCCGTTCCTCATCCTCTAGTAAAAGATGCAGAAACGGCTCGTTGTACCACACCAGGGTCTTGCCCCGCAACAGGGCAACCGGCAGCGGCAGCGCCCCCAGGGTGAACTGGGCCGGGCTGTTTTCAAAATCAGCGCACCGGGCCTGCCGGGCGATGGTCCGCCGCAGGCTGCGCCCGCTGAAAAACAGGCCCAGCGCCAGCAGGGCCAGCAGCGGCACAAGCACCCACAGCAGCCTTATCTCCACCACAGCCAGCAGCGCCGTTAAGATCACGCAGAGCGCCAGCAGGCCGATGGTATACACTTCCAAGATAAAACGGGGTTTCCGGTCCATCCCCAGGACCTCCTTTTACAGCATACAGCGCAGCGATCCTTACACTTCCATCAGGATGGGCAGGATCATGGGGCTGCGCTTGGTCTTGCGATAAATATAGGAGGACAGCGTCTCCCGCACGCGGGTCTTCACGCTGTTCCAGTCCCGCACGTTTTCGGCGGCACATTTTTCCAGGCACTGGCTCACCAGGCGGCGGGCTTCGTCCATCAGCTCCTCGCTCTCCCGCACGTAGACGAATCCGCGGGAGACCAGATCCGGCCCTGCCAGCACCTGGCCGGTGCGGCTGTTCACCGTGGCCACCACGATCACCAAGCCGTCCTCCGACAGATGCCGCCGGTCACGCAGCACCACGTTGCCCACGTCGCCCACGCCCAGGCCGTCCACCATCACGGCGCCGGAGGGCACCGGCTCGCCGGTCTCCAGCCCGTCGGCAGACAGGATGATGTCCTGGCCGATCTCGGCGATGTGGATGTTCTTTGCGGGGATGCCCAGGCTCTCGGCGGTCATGGCATGCTTTTTCAGCTGCTTGTATTCGCCGTGCACCGGCAAAAAGAACTTGGGCGCGGCCAGCGTCAGCACCAGCTTCTGCTCTTCCTGGCAGGCGTGGCCGGACACATGCACGTCGTACATGGATTCATAGATGACCTGAGCGCCCAGGCGCAGCAGGCCGTTCACCACCGTGGTGACCATCTTCTCGTTGCCCGGGATGGGGGTGGCGGAGATGATGATGAAGTCGCCGGGGCCCACCCGCACGTTGCGGTGGCTGGCGCTGGCCATGCGGGACAGAGCGCTCAAAGGCTCGCCCTGGCTGCCGGTGGTGATGAGCACGATCTTCTCCGGGGGATATTTGTTGATCTGCTCTAAGTCGATGAGTACGTTTTCCGGGGCGTGCAGATAGCCCAGCTCCAGGGCCATCTGGGTGTTGTTGGCCATGCTCCGGCCAGACACCGCCACCTTGCGGCCGTTCTCCACCGCCAGGTCGATGATCTGCTGCACCCGGTAGATGTTGGAGGCAAAGGTAGCAATGATGATGCGCTGTTTGTCCGCCTGGCGGAACAGGTTGGCAAAGCTCTGGGCCACCTTGTGCTCGGTGGCGGTAAAGCCGGGGCGCTCGGCATTGGTGGAATCGCTCAGCAGCGCCAGCACGCCCTTTTTGCCGTACTCGGCAATGGTGGAAAGATCGGTGGGCCCGTCCGACAGGGGGGTGTAGTCGATCTTAAAGTCGCCGGTCTGCAGGATCACGCCCGCCGGGCAGTCGATGGCCAGGGCCACCGCGTCCGGGATGGAGTGGTTCACATGGATCGGCTCGATGGTAAAGCAGCCCAGCTTGAACTTGTGCCGGGGCTGGATCTCCACCAGCTTGGTGCGGCCCAAAAGGTTGTGCTCTTCCAGCTTGTTCTTGATCAGGCCGATGGTCAGCTTGGTGGCATAGATGGGCAGGTTCACCTGCTTGAGCAGGTAGGGCAGCGCGCCGATGTGGTCCTCGTGGCCGTGGGTGATCACTACGCCCTTGATCTTGTCCTTGTTCTGCACCACATAGGTGAAGTCCGGGATGACCAGGTCGATGCCGAACATATCGCTGTCCGGGAAGACCAGGCCGCAGTCCACGATCATCATATCGCCCTGGCACTCGTACAGGGTGATGTTCTTGCCCACTTCGCCCAGGCCGCCCAGGGGCACGATGTGTACCGGCACGGCGGCCTCGCCGTTTTTATGGCCCTTGTTCGCGGGCTTGCGGCCCTTGGCGTAGAACGGCCGGCGGCGCTGCTGCACGGCCTGGCCGCCTACACCGGCATTTTCTGCCTTGGGGGCGGTTTTGCGGGGGGTGCGGGGCTTTTTGTTGTCTTTTTTCACTTCTTTTTTCGGTTCGTTTGCAGATCGAAGCATATATCTCCTCCTAAGTTTCTGTACGCCGACAAGAGCCGCTTTTGCATAACGGTCCAAAAAGCGGTTTGACGTACCTTTGTTCAGTTTGAAAACGCTTGTGGTACCGGGCACGTGGGGTCCATTTGTTCAATGCGACCGGGCCCTAAAATCATCACGCACATGGAGCCTTGTCCCCTCTTTGGGGCACTGGCTCGGCTAAGGCGGGCAAACTATCCCAACCTAAAGTTATGATTATTATACCCTCTTTGTATGTTTACTGTCAACAAGGGGCTGCCCGAGGCGCTTTTTCGGCCTGTAGAGCTACAATACATGTTGGACAGTAGAGCAAAAAAAGCAAATAAAAAAGTAGAAGGACAGAGCCTTCATAGGGTATAGTTAAGTTGCGACACCAACACACCCAAGAAAGGAGCTCTGTCCCTCATGAGCAAGAGTA
>CASEVW010000046.1 GCA_949291395.1 uncultured Oscillospiraceae bacterium
AGGCTCAACTGGAGGCGTCAGAACTTGACCCTGCTGTCCTACAGCTATTGTATCACGGGCACCTCAAAGCCTGCTGACTAACAAAGTGAACTAAGCAGATACACTTAAAAATCATCTGCAAATCTTATTATACGAGGAGGCATTTTCATGGAAAAGGACGGCCCTGGGGCGAAACACCGCTACAGCTATCTGACCAGCGAGCTGGACAGCGCCTACCACGCCGCCGCTTTTAAATGCGGCGTGTCGGACAGTGCCATGCGCATCCTGTATACCATCTGCCTGTTTGGCGACCAATGCCCGCTGAGCGACATCGTGCGCCTTTGCGGCATCAGCAAGCAGACCATCAACTCCTCGCTGCGCAAGCTGGAACAGGAGGGCATGGTGTTTTTGCAGCAGACCGACGGCAAGCGCAAGACCGTCTGCCTGACCCCGGCGGGCAGCCAGCTGGCCCAGCGCAGCGCGATGCAGGTGCTGCGCATTGAGAACGAGATCTTCTGCTCCTGGACGCCGGAAGAGCGGAAGACCTATTTTGACCTGATGGAGCGGTTCCTTTCCGCCTTTCAGCAAAAAGTGGAGGAGATCGAAGCATGAAGATCATCACCATCAGCCGTGAATTCGGCAGCGGCGGCCGTGAGCTGGGCAAGCGCCTGGCGGACCTGCTGCACTTTGACTATTACGACCGGGAGATCATCACCGCCATCGCCAATGGGGCCGGGATGGACGAGGAATACGTCTCCACTCTGCTGGAGCACCACGGCTGGCAGTCGGTGCCGCTCACCTTCCGCCAGTCCTTTTCGGCAGGCAGCGTGTTCACCATGCAGTCCGCCCAGGTGGAGCTTCTGCTGGCTCAGAAAAAGGTCATTGAAAGCATTGCCAAATCGGGCCAGGATTGCGTGATCGTGGGCCGCAACGCGGACGTGCTGTTGGGTGCTTACGACCCCTTCCGCCTGTTCGTCTGCGCCGGTATGGAAGAAAAGATCCGCCGCTGCATGGAGCGGGCCGCCCCCGGCGAGCAGCTGACCCGGCACAAGATCCAGCGTAACATCCACACCATTGACAAAAACCGCGCCAACACCCGCGCCATCTTAACAGACAGCCCGTGGGGAGACAAAACGGCTTACCAGCTGGTGCTGAACACCTCCGGTTGGAACATCAAAGAATTGACACCGGCGGTGGCGCAGCTTGCCGACTGCTGGTTTGGGAGAGAAAAAACATGATCCAATTATCCGACCATTTTACCTACCGGCGGCTGCTGCGTTTTACCCTGCCCTCCATCGTCATGCTGGTATTCACCTCCATCTACGGCGTGGTGGACGGCTTTTTCGTTTCCAACTTTGCGGGCAAGACCCCCTTTACCGCCGTCAATTTCATCATGCCCTTTTTGATGATCCTGGGCGCGCTGGGTTTTATGTTCGGCACCGGCGGCAGCGCCCTCATCGCAAAGACCATGGGCGAGGGCGACCTAAAAAAGGCAAACCGCATCTTTTCCCTGATCATCTATGTGTCCGTCATCTGCGGCCTGGTTTTGGCCGTGCTGGGCCTTGTGTTCCTGCGGCCGGTGGCTGCCCTGTTGGGGGCCGAGGGCCAGCTTTTGGAAGACAGCGTTGCCTACGGGCGCATCATCTTAGTTGCCATTCCCGCCTACATCCTGCAATATGAGTTCCAGTGCCTGTTTGCCGTGGCGGAAAAACCCCAGCTGGGCCTGGGCATCACCGTTGCGGCGGGCATGACCAACATCGTGCTGGACGCGCTGTTCGTGGCGGTGTTCCGCTGGGGGCTGGAGGGCGCCGCCGTGGCCACCGCCCTGAGCCAATGCGTGGGCGGCATCCTGCCGCTGATCTACTTCGTCATGCCCAACAAAAGCTCGCTGCGCCTTGGCAAGACCCGCTTTGACGGCCGGGTCATCGGCCAGACCTGCGTCAACGGCTCCTCCGAGCTGATGAGCAACATCTCCATGTCCATCGTGGGCATGCTGTACAACGCCCAGCTGCTGCAATATGCCGGCGAAAACGGCATTGCCGCTTACGGCGTGCTGATGTATGTGAACATGATCTTCCAGGCAGTATTCATCGGCTATTCGGTGGGCGCCGCGCCGGTGATCGGCTATCACCATGGGGCCCAGAACCACGGCGAGCTGCACGGCCTGCTGAAAAAGAGCCTTACCATCATCGGGGCGTTTGCCCTGTGCATGTTCGCCGCTGCCGAGCTGCTGGCACGGCCGCTTTCCATGCTGTTTGTGGGATACGATGCCGAGCTTTTGAACATGACCCTGCGGGCCTTTTTCATCTACTCTTTCTCGTTCCTGCTGTCTGGCTTTTCCATCTTCGGCTCTTCTTTCTTTACGGCGCTGAACGACGGTTTGATCAGTGCGCTGATCTCCTTTTTGCGCACCCTGGTCTTTCAAAGCCTGGCCGTGCTGATCTTCCCCCTTTTCCTGGAGCTGGACGGCATCTGGCTTTCCATCGTGGCGGCGGAATTCTTGTCCGTGTTCGTGGCGGCCGCGTTCCTCATCGCCAAGCGGAAGAAGTATCATTATTGACTCTAAAATATTTCTGTCACAGCCTGCCGCGGTGTGTTCTGTAAAAGAGCGCACCGCGGTTTTTCTTTTGTTTTTTCAAAAAAGGCGCAAAAAAGCAGTAAATCTTTTTTGAGACTTACTGCTTTTTGTACCGCTTGAAAAATGGGCGGATCTCCTTTTCTATGGAATATCCTCTTGTTGGCCGGGATCGGAGATATTTTATCTTAGGCTTTCTTTTTGGACATTGCGGTAAAAACGATCCGTCCCACACACATAAAAAATACAACGCTGCAATTCATTACGACCACAAATGTTTGAAACTCTGCCGGAACATTTGCCAGCAGAAACACATAAAACACCGAAAGAGCAAGCCCCACAATTATATTGGGGCCCCGAAGCTGCGGCATATGCTGCGCGATAATGGCCATATCACTTACCAAATAAATGCTTCCAATAAACAGATAACTGACGATCTCTGCAATGTGCAGTGTCATAAACATCCAGAGTGCGGAACGAATATAAAGATTTTCAGGGCTGAACAAACAGATGATCGCGCCCGCCAGCACGGCAAACAATATGTTTGACATGACCCCGCCATAGGCTCCAAGGACATGCTGGATCGGTTTCATTTTTTCATAAGCCTCTAATGTTATTGGCCCTGGCGTTGAAAAAAAGATATATGGTTTGACTTGGACCTTAAGCCAATTGTCCTTACAGCCATATTTATAGTGAAACAAAGAATGTCCAATTTCATGCAGCCACACGACCGCATACAAAACAAAATAGCTAATTACTAAAAACAAGATCCACTGCATATCCGCACTCCTCTAATTTTTTCGCTGTATACCATGAAGCTTAATTATATCATTCCGCTATGGTTTTGGCAATGCTGGCCGTAACGGTCAATTGCACAGTGCCTTTTTTCATCACCATAGCGCACGAGTATTAAGCGCAGGCTTCAAGCTGCAAAACCAAACGAAACTTCTGTTTTGCATCTTTTCCCGTTACAATAAAACCAAAGAAAATAAGCACATGCCGGGCGCATTGCCCGCATATGGGAAAGGACGTTTTATGCAGGAACGTATTTTGGGCAAAGACTTGAAGGTTTCCGCCATTGGCCTGGGCTGCATGGGCATGAGCCATGCCTACGGCCCGCCGGCGGACAAAAAGGAGATGACCGAGTTGCTGGCCCAGGCAGTGGATGAGGGCTGCACCTTTTTTGACACCGCTGAGGTATACGGCACGCCGGATCATCCCCACGACAACGAGGAGCTGCTGGGCCATGCCTTAAAGCCCTACCGGAACAAGATCGCCATCGCCACCAAGTTCGGCATCCATTTTGACCAGACCAGCCCCACCGTGAACAAACCCTTGGTGCCGGACTCCCGGCCGCAGGTGATCCGGGCTTCGCTGGAACAGTCGCTGAAACGGCTGAACACCGATCATGTGGACCTTTATTACCAGCACCGGCTGGACCCGGAGGTCCCCATTGAAGAGGTTGCCGGCGTGATGGCGGATCTGATCCGGGAGGGCAAGATCACCCACTGGGGCCTTTCGGAGGCGGACGAATCCACCATCCGCCGTGCCCACGCCGTCTGCCCGGTGACTGCCATCCAGAACCGGTACTCCATGATGGCCCGGTGGTACGAGGCACTGTTCCCGGTGCTGGAAGAGCTTAACATCGGCTTTGTGGCCTTTTCCCCCATGGCCAACGGCTTTCTTTCCGGCAAATACGGCAAGGATACCGTGTTCGGCGGCGCCCAGGATTACCGCAGCGTCATGCCCCAGTTTTCCGCCGAGGCCATCGACCAAAACCAGCAGCTTTTGGCGCTGCTGAACGACACCGCAACGCGGAAAAACGCCACCCCGGCCCAGCTCTCGCTGGCCTGGATGCTGTGCAAAAAGCCCTACATCGTGCCCATTCCCGGCACCCGCAAGCCGGACCGGCTGACGGAAAACCTGAAAGCCGCCGATGTTTCCCTCACCGCCCAAGAGGTGGCCGCTCTGGACGCCGCACTGGACCGGCTGCCCATGTCCCAGGTATTTGGCGGCAGCCCCATGAAGCAGAAGTGACCGCATTGTTTCAAGTTTTGGGTTAAAGCAGATCAACCATTTGAAACTTCCGCTTTGGGGCGGGATGGATTACAATTTGAGTCAGAAGGAGAGAGTTCCTTCCGGGAACGGCCCGGCCCTCTTCCCTTTACTATAAACACACAAAAATGGGAGGTAACTTTTATGAAACGCGCCAAGAAAGCCCTCAGCCTTTTATTGGCTGGCACCATGATGTTCGCACTGGCTGCCTGCGGCCAGTCTTCCTCCAGCAGCACCGCTTCCAGCAGCACGGCGGCAAGCCAGCCCGCCGAAAGCCAGACGGCTTCCGCCAGCGCTTCCAGCGCTCCGTCTCAGCCAGAAAGCGCCGCCGCATCCGAAGCTCCCGCTTCGGCCTCCGCCGCTTCAGAAGCCGCTTCCTCCGAAGGCACCGGCAGCAACGTGCTGGTGGTCTATTACTCCGCCACCGGCAACACCGAGACGGTAGCCGGTTACATCGCCAACGCTCTGGGGGCGGACACCTTTGCCATTACCCCCGCCGAGCCCTACAGCAGCGACGATCTGAACTGGACCAACGAGGACAGCCGGGTCAGCCGGGAATATGCCGACCCCAGCCTGCGCACGGTGGAGCTGACCGCTGACACGGTGGAAAACTGGGATTCCTACGACACGGTGTTCATCGGCTACCCCATCTGGTGGGGCATCGCCGCCTGGCCCACCGACAGCTTTGTTTCGGCCAACGACTTCACCGGCAAGACCGTCATCCCCTTTACCACCTCCGCTTCCTCCCCGCTGGGGCAGAGCGGTGAGCTGCTGGCAGAGCTTGCAGGCACCGGCGACTGGCTGGAAGGCCAGCGGTTCAGCAGCGGCGTGTCCGAGGCTGACGTGGTGGAATGGGTCAACGGCCTGGGCCTGAGCGAGTGACCATCATTCTCTTCATTTTCATATTTTCATAGTGCGCAAAAGGGCCGGGAGTCAAACTCCGGCCCTTTTGCATTTAGAAAGGAAGGATCGCCTTGCGTCTGCTTTTGTTCTGTTGTGCGGCGGCGCTGCTGCTCACCGGCTGCGCCCCTTCGCCCGCTTCCGCCAGCACTCCCGCACCGTCCAGCCCGCCCGCTGCCACTGCCACGCCTGCCCCCACTCAAACGCCTGAGAACAACCAAGCAGCTGACGCGCCCTTACAGACCGGGCTTGTGGTCGAGCAGGTGTTGGAAGGTGCGGACGGCCCCATCCATTACAGTTACTACCTGCCGGAAAGCTACGATGGCAGTAAGACCTATCCCCTGATGGTGGTGATGCCCGGCTACGATCGGATGTGGTTCGGGCCGGAGTCCTCCGGCAGCAACCTGACCTGGAACGGCTTTCTGGCCTGGACCGAGCTGGAGGAGGAGATGATCGTGGTGTCCGCCCAGCTCACCGACTGGGACGAGACTTCTGCCCGGCAGGCCATTGAGCTGACCGAGTATTTCCTGGAAAATTTTTCGGTGGATGCCAGCCGGGTCTACGCCGCCGGATACTCCGCCGGGGGCGAGACCATGTCCCAGGCGGTCTCCATGCGGCCGGACCTGTACGCCGCCTATCTGCACGGGGCCTCCCAGTGGGACGGCGCCTTTGCTCCGGTGGCAGAACACCAGATGGCGGTTTATATCTTTATGGCCCAGAGCGATGAATATTACGGGCCGCAAAAAGCCCAGGATGCCTACGACGGCCTGTATGCCGCTTATCAGGAGGCCGGTTATTCCCAAGAGGAGATCGACAAGCTGCTGCAGCTCTCTATCCCGGACGACGCCTATTTCAATGAGCGGGGCGTGACCGAAAACTACCACGGCGGCGGCAATGTGATGTTTGAGGAACCGGAGATCCTCAGCTGGGTGCTGGCCCAGCAAAAAGCGCAATAAAAAACACGAGGGACCCCGGCATTATGCGCCGTGTGGGTCCTTCGTGTTTTTTGTTATTCAGTGGGTTTGTTTTTGGTCAGCCGGGCCAGCAGCTCTCTTGTTCGCTGCCGCCGGGCCTGGGTGGCGGCAATGTCCCGCTGCCAGGTCTCCCCGGCCTGGACGAGCACGTCGCCCTCCCGGGTGTCGGCAGGCAGAATGGCCCGTTCCAGAGTGAAAAAGCGGATCGCGCCCCCTTCTTCGGATGCCTCGATCACTGCTTTATCCTGTTCGAACCGATCTACGATATAGGTCTCCATGCCAGTTCACCTGCTCATTGCTGTTTTTCCGACGGCTCAGGCTGCATTGTCCGCTGGCTGGGCCGCATTGGCGGTATAACATTCCAGGCCCTGCTCACCGGCGGCGATGACCACCGTGCCGTCCTGGTCGGTGCGCAGCACCTGCGCCCCCGCCATTTTAAAGCGCTGCATCGGCTCCTTGTGGGGGTGGCCGTAGCTGTTGTCCACCCCGCAGCTGACCACCACGAACTGGGGCCGGATGGCCTGCAAAAACTCCATGGTGTTGGAGGTGTTGGACCCATGGTGGGCTGCCTTGAACACATCCGCCTGGGGCACGCCTCCGGCGGCCAAGGCCGCTTCTTCCACCGTCTTTTCCCCGTCGCCGCTGAGCACCACGCTCAGGCCCGGCGCCGTGTAGGACAGCACCTGGGACAGGTCGTTGTAATTGTCGGTCTCGATGCCGTCGGCCACAACGGTAAGGGTCGCCTCTCCAATGGAGAAGGTCTGCCCCGCCTGGGCGGTGACGACGGGGATCTGCTGGGCGGCGATGGTCTCCATCACCCGCTCAAAGGTGCGGGTGGTGGGATAGGGCGCTTTGTCAAAGTCCGGCAGAAGCACCTGCTCCACCGGGATATGTTCCAGCACCGCCTTCATGCTGCCGATGTGGTCTGCATGGGGATGGCTCATCACCAGCAGTTTCAGCCGGGTGACGCCCTGCTGGTCCAGATAGTTCAGCAGGGCTTCCTCGCTGTCCGCTTCGCCCGCATCCACCAGGCAATATTCCTGCCCGCTTTGCAGCAGGGTGGCATCCGCCTGGCCCACGTCGATGAAATGCACCGCCTGGGCGTCCGACGGCAGGCCGGCCAGGCCCTCGGGCTGACTGCCGATGCCCAGGGCCTCATACAGATCATCCCAGGTGGGCGCGCCGTCCACCTGGCCGCTGATGCCTAAGTACGCCCCCACCAGCAGGCAGAAAGCGGTCAGGGCGAACACGATGCCCTGGGACAGGGTGATGCGGATGGGATACTTTTTGCGCTTTCTGCGCCGTTTTCTCTGTGCCATGGCTTACTTCCGCTTCCCTTTCGGGGCAAAGGTGGGCCGTCCGCCGCTTTTCGCCGGGCCGCCCTTGCCATGGTTCGGCACGAACTGGCCCTGGATGGGCCGGGCTGCCCTGCCCTGCTTTTTGGCGCTGTTTTTGCCGGTCTGGGGCCGGGCCGGGCGGGGATTCTTGGGCACATAGCCCGGCACCAGCAGAGGGATCAGGTCCTCCCGGTGGGTCTTATGCAGGGCCTTGACCACCTTTTCGGCGTTGCGGGGCTCGTAGTATTGCAGCAGCGCCCGCTGCAGGGCCTTGCCCTCCGGCGTTTTTTCCACGAACACCGGCTTTAAGGTGTAGGGGTCCAGCCCGGTGTAGAACATGCAGGTGGAAACGGTGCCCGGGGTGGGATAGAAATCCTGCACCTGCTCGGGCCGGATGTTGTGCTTATACAGATACTCCGCCAGATAGACCGCGTCCTCCAGGGTGCTGCCGGGGTGGCTGCTCATCAGGTAAGGCACCAGATACTGCTTTTTGCCCGCCTGTTTGGTCAGCTCGTAAAACCGCTTGGAGAATTTGTTGAACACCTCCACCGGCGGCTTGCCCATGTACTTTAAGGTGTTGGGGGCGCAGTGCTCCGGGGCCACCTTCAGCTGGCCGGACACATGATGCTCCACCAGCTCTTTGAAGAAGGTCTCGTCCTTGTCCCAGGTCAGGTAATCGTAGCGGATACCGCTGCGGATGAACACCTTTTTCACGCCGGGCAGTGCCCGCAGGCGGCGCAGCATGTTCAGGTATTCGGTGTGGTCGATGATCAGGTGGGGGCAGGGGCCGGGGGCCAGGCACTTTTTGCCGCCCTGGCACATGCCCTCGGTCATCTGCTGGGCACAGCTGGGCAGCCGGAAGTTGGCGGTAGGGCCGCCTACGTCGTGGATGTAGCCCTTAAAGCCGGGCTGCCGGGTGAGCAGCTCGCCCTCTTCCACCACGCTGTCCACGCTGCGGCTGGTGACCCGGCGGCCCTGGTGCAGGGTGATGGCGCAGAAGTTGCATCCGCCGTAGCAGCCCCGGTTGTGGATGATGGAATACTCCACTTCTTCAATGGCGGGCACGCCGCCCAGGGCCACATAGCTGGGATGATAGGTGCGGGTATAAGGCAGGGCCGCAACCCAGTCCAGCTCCCGGCGGGTCAGGGGTTTTGCGGGCGGGTTCTGCACCAGATAGCCGGTCTTCTGCTTCTGCACCAGGATCTGGCCGGTGACCGGGTCCTGGTTGTCCATCTGGATGCGGCAGGCTTTGGCGTAGGCCAGCTTATCGGTGCTCACTTTATGGAAGCCCGCGCACTCGGTGTACTTGGCGGGCAGGTGGGCAAAATCGGTCATGTAACAGGTGCCGGCCACGTCCCGGATGGTCTCGGCCTTCTCCCCTGCCGCCAGGCGGCGGGCGATCTCGATGGTCTGGTGCTCGCTCATGCCAAAGCTGACCAGATCCGCCCCGGCGGTCTCCACGATGCTGGGCAGCACCGTGTCCATCCAGTAATCGTAATGGGCAAAGCGGCGCAGGCTGGCTTCCAGGCCGCCCAGGATCACCGGCAGGTCCGGGTAGGCCTGCTTTGCCAGCTGGGTGTAAACGGTGGCGCTGCGGTCCGGGCGCTTGCCCGCCATGCCGCCGGGGGTGTATTCGTCCTCCTTGCGGCGCACCTTGGCCACGGAATAGTGGGCCACCATGCTGTCCACGTTGCCGCCGCCGATAAAAAAGCCGTACTTGGGCTTGCCCAGGGCTTTCATGCTTTCGCAGGTGGTGTAGTCCGGCTGGCTGATAACGCCCACCCGGTACCTCTGGGACTCCAGCACACGGCCAATGATGGCCGGGCCGAAGCTGGGATGGTCCACATAGGCGTCCCCCATCACCAGCACGAAGTCCAGTTCCTCCCAGCCTCGCTGGCGCATATCCTCTTTGCTGATGGGCAAAAATTGCGTGCCCTGCTGCATAAGGTCTCCTTTCCTATATCGGGCGCTTTTTCAAAAAGCGCTTGTCGTCGTTTTTTGCGTATGAGCCGCATATGCCCCCGGCAGGCTATCGTCCGCCGGGGGCACATACCGTTCCTATTTTATTGTATCAGATGCATCGGGCGCTGTACAGACGGTTCAGGGAATTTCCTCCGGCACCGGAGGGTTGCTGTCGGCCCGCATGGACCGCTCGATCCACTGATGCCGGTTGATGAGCACCTCCCGGGGCTTTGCGCCCTGGTACGGCCCGATCACGCCCATCTGCTCCATGTCGTCCATGATGCGGGCGGCACGGGCATAACCCAGCTTGCATTTGCGCTGCAGCAGGCTGGTGGAAGCCTGTCCAGCTTCGATGACCACTTCCACCGCCTGTTCCAGCATGGGGTCGTGGCCGTCGTCCTCCTCGTCGCTGCCGCTGGCCGCCTTCTCCGGCAAGGCCCGCTTTTCCATCTCCTCGATCATCTTTTCATCGTACTGGGAGGCGTTGTCTTTCTTGATGAAATCCAGCACGGCGGTGATCTCCTCGTCCTTCACATAGGTGCCCTGGATGCGCAGGGGCTTGGACGCGCCCACCGGCATGAACAGCATATCGCCCATGCCCAGCAGCTTTTCCGCGCCGCCGGCGTCCAGAATGGTACGGCTGTCCACCTGGCTGGACACCGCAAAGGCGATGCGGCTGGGGATGTTGGCCTTGATCAGGCCGGTGATCACGTCCACGCTGGGACGCTGGGTGGCCACGATCAGGTGCATGCCGGCGGCACGGGCCTTCTGGGCGATGCGGCAGATGTAGTCCTCCACCTCTTTGCCGGCCACCATCATCAGGTCAGCCAGCTCGTCGATGATAATGGCGATGTAGGGCAGCTTTTCGATGCCGTCGCTCTCGGCGGCCATCCGGTTGAAGCTCTTGATGTCACGCACGTTGTTTTCCGCAAACAGGTGGTACCGCCGCTCCATCTCGGCCACGGCGCTGCCCAGGGCGCCCGCCGCCTTGCGGGGCTCGGTGACCACCGGCATGAGCAGATGGGGGATGCCGTTGTACTCGGCCAGCTCCACCACCTTGGGGTCGATGAGGATGAGTTTCACGTCCTCGGGGCTGGATTTGTACAAAAAGCTGATGATGATGCTGTTCACGCACACCGACTTACCGCTGCCGGTGGAACCGGCAATGAGCAGGTGGGGCATCTTGCACAGGTCCGCCACCTGGGCGTTGCCTGCGATGTCCTTGCCCAGGGCCAGGGTCAGGGGCGACGCGCTGCGGGCGTATGCCGGGGACTCAAAGATCCCACGGATGCCCACCGGGCTGGACTTGCGGTTGGGCACCTCCACGCCCACGGCAGGTTTGCCGGGGATGGGCGCCTCGATGCGCACGCCCGCCGCCGCCAGGTTCAGGGCAATGTCGTCGGCAAGGCCGGTGATGCGGCTGATCTTCACGCCCGCCAAGGGCTGAAGCTCGTACCGGGTGACCGAGGGTCCGCGGCAGATGTCCAGCACACGGGTCTTTACGCCAAAGCTCTCCAGCGTGCTCACCAAAAGCTCGGCGTTTTTGCGCAGCTCGTCCTCCACACCGGGATCCTCGGTGTTTTCCATGGCTTCAAACAGCTCCAGCGGCGGATACTGATAGGCCTCGGTCTGCTCGGTCTGGGCAAAGCCGGTCTCGCTGTCGGCAGCCGCCGAGGGGTTCAGCGGGCGCAGCGGATCATTGGCCGAATTGCCCGTGGAAGGCTCCATGGCTTTCTGCACCAGGCTGTCCAGCTCGCTGGGCACCGGGGCGGCAGGCTCCAGGTCAAAGGGCGGAAGATCCTGCCCCATGTCCACGGGGATCCCGGCATTATCGTCCATCCTGGGATAGGGCTCGTAGCCAAACTCCTCGCTGGCGGGCTCGTCCCCGTCCAGCGGGATGGCGGTCTCAAATTCGCTGCTCTCCTCCTGGGCAGAGCCAGAGTCCATGGGAGGATACATGCCAAAGGTGCCGCCGGGGCCCACCAAAGGCTCTTCCGGCTGGGCGGAAAGTTCGGTCTCGGCCACCGGCTCGGGCCCCAGGTCGATGTCCACCTGGGGCTTGCGCCGCCGGAACCGCTGGGCCAGCTGCGCCTGACGGTCTTCCCGCTGGGCCAGCCGCTCTTCCGCTGCCTGGCGGCGCATGGGCTGGCGGCGGGCCTGTTCTTCCTCCCAGGCTTCCCGCTTGGCACGGGCGGCTTCCCGGTCGGCGTTCCAGTCGCCCAGGTAGTTTTCCACCACCTGCCACAAATCCCCTGGGGTGATGCCGAAATACCACATCACCATGCCGAACAGCAGCACCACCAGCAGGATGTTGGCCGCCGGATGGCCGCACAGCGCCAGCAGGGTGCCGCCGATGATGCCGCCCAGCAGGCCGCCGCCGAACAGGGTCTGGCCGTTGGCGTACAGCGCGCCGATCACCTCGCCGAAGGTCATGCCCACCAGGTCGATCTTGGAGAACACGATGGCCGTGCCGCAGATGAGCATCATCAGCAGCAGGCTTTTGGCGCATCTTGCCCAGATGGGCCGCCCCAATGCCACCAACACCGCGATATACAGCATCAGCGGCCCCAACAGATACATGCTCAGGCCGAATACGCCGAACAAAACGCCCCGCACCACGGCCCAGGCGGACTCACCCGGCACAAAGGCCATGGCCAGCAGCACCGCCCCCAGGCCAAACAGCAGGATGCTCCAGCTTTGGGCCACATCCGGCTGGGGCCGCCGGGGCCTGCCCCGGCCATTGCCGGTCTTGCCGCTTTTGCTGGAGGAACCGGCGCGGCTGGTGGTTTTCTTTTTTTCTGCCATCTTTTTGATCACTACCCTCTATATGTAAAATTCCGCCCCGGCGCTGACAAAATTCCATACAGCTGCCAAAGCCGAGGCCGGGCGAAGAAGTTTTCTTACCCTGACGCGGTGAAACGAACGGATCGCTCACCACGCTGTTGTGAACTTTTCTATTGTACCATAAAATGCCGGCTTTTAAAACCCCATTTATGGGACAATAGCGCCGCCGCACCCAGCCCGGGCGCGGCGGCGACAGGTTTCGGCCTTATCCCTTTTGGTTCTCCTCGATGCGCTGATATAGGTAGGCCAAAGCGTCCCCCAGAGTGCCCAGCTGGTCGATGAGGCCCTCCTCCACCGCCTGCTCGCCCCCCAGCACGGTGCCTACGTCCATCACCAGCTCGCCGGTGTGCATCATCAGCTCCACAAAGCGCTGCTCGCTGATGGAGGAATGCCGCTGCACAAAGCCGGTGATGCGCTCCTGCATCTGCTCAAAATAGCGCATGGTCTGGGGCACCCCCAGCACCAGGCCGGAGTGGCGCACCGGGTGGATGGTCATGGTGGCGGTGGGCACGATGAAGCTGCGCTGGGCGCTCACCGCCAGGGGGATGCCGATGGAATGGCCCCCGCCCAGCACCAGAGTGGCGCTGGGTTTGGTCACGCCGCTGATCAGCTCGGCCAGGGCCAGCCCGGCTTCCACATCGCCGCCCACCGTGTTCAGGATCACCAGCAACCCCTCGATGGCCGGGTCTTCCTCAATGGACACCAGCTGAGGGATGACGTGCTCGTACTTGGTCACTTTCTGCCCCTGCCCTGCCGACACATGCCCTTCGATCAGCCCCACCACCGTGAGGCAGTGGATGGCGTGCCGCCCCTTTGTGCGGATCACCGACCCGGTGTCCAGCATGTATTCCTGCTCCAGCTTTTCCTGCTCCACCTGGGCATCGGTGGGCGAAGGGTCTTCGTATACTTCCTGCATAGGAAACACCGCCTTTGCTTTTTTGTTAGCAGTTTGACCAAAATTCTATTTTTTATTCACTTTTGCCAGTAAATTGGAAATTGCAGTTTGACAAATCCATCACGCCCCTATATTATATAAAGTAACAGAAAACTTTAGGCGGCGTTCGGGTGTAAGTTCCCCACCGACCGGTTTCAATTCTTATGCAAAAGATGGTGAAGTTTAAGTATGCACAACGCACAAGGAAAGGTCTCTTTGCCGGTGATCAAGCGGCTGCCCAAATATTACCGGTATATCAGCCAGATGCAGAAAAACGGGGTGACCAAGGTCTCCTCCAGCGAGCTTGCCCGGATGATGGGCACCACCGCCAGCCAGGTGCGGCAGGACTTTAACTGCTTCGGCGGTTTTGGCCAGCAGGGCATCGGCTACAACGTGGAGGTTCTGCTGCACGAGATCGGCCGGCTGCTGTTTGGCGAAGGCGAAAAGCTGCCCACGATCCTCATCGGCGCGGGCCGCTTGGGCACCGCCGTTTCCCGCTTTTTGACTACCGACACCAACGGCTATCACCTGCTGGCGGTGTTCGACTCTCAGCAGAGCCTGGTGGGCCGCGATCTGGATGGCATCCCCATCCACCACATCGACGAGCTGGAGAGCTTCTGCACCCAGCACAATCCCCAGGTGGCGGTGCTCTGCGTGCCCCGGGAGGGCGCCAAGGAAGTGAGCGGCCGTCTGGTAGATCTGGGCATCAAGGGCTTCTGGAACTTCAGCCACTACGACCTGTCCATCCCCTACCCCAACGTAACGGTGGAGAACGCTCACCTGGGCGACAGCCTGATGAGCCTGGGCTACCGGTTGCGCAACGAATAAGCCAGCCCCCGCTTTCTTTACAGCTGATACAAAAAACCTGGCCGTGCCTGTTAGCCGAGGTCGGGCAAAGAAACTTTGCCCGGCCTCGGCTTTGCATCGCCAGGTCTATTTTGAGTCCGGGGCCTTTTTCACGCTGCGGACCGTGAAACGAGGTACAAACGTTATGGCAAAGCTCTATTTTCGCTATGGTGCGATGAACAGCGGCAAAAGCACCGCTTTGATGCAGGTGGCCCACAACTACGAGGAACGGGGCATGCAGGTGCTGGTGATGAAGCCCAGCGTGGACACCAAGGGCGGCGACAAACTGGTGAGCCGCCTGGGTGTGGTGCGCCCGGTGGACGTGGCGGTCACGCCCCAGATGGACCTTTTGGAACTGGTGCGGGGCCGACTGGCCGAAGGGGCCTCCCCGGCCTGCATCCTCACCGACGAGAGCCAGTTTTTCACCCCCCAGCAGGTGGAGCAGCTGCTGCGCATCACGGTGGAGCTGAACATCCCGGTGATCGCCTACGGGCTGCGCACCGACTTTTCGCTGCGGGGCTTCCCCGGTTCCACCCGCCTGCTGGAACTGGCCCACGCCATTGAGGAGATGAAGACCATCTGCTTCTGCGGCCGCAAAGCCACCTGCAACGGCCGCAAGGTGAACGGCGAATATGTGTTCGAGGGAGACCAGGTGGTCATCGACCAGGGCGGCGAGGTGGAATATGTGAGCCTGTGCGCCCAGTGTTATTTCCGGGAGCGGGAGCGTTTTTACCAAAAACACCCTCGCATTTCGGTGTAAAGGTGCTTACCTTGTCACTTTGAAAAAGCAAAAAACGAGCGTTTTCCGCTGCAATTTGCGGGAAAGCGCTCGTTTTTTGTTTTGATTCGACCGCTATGGCTGCCGTTACAGCATCACGCCCTTGATCAGCAGCGAGATGGTGCCGTCCGGCTCGTTGACGAACTCCACATAATCGTTTTCGCCGCTGAGCAGGCTGGTGGGGATCTTCATCTCGATGCCGCTGGCGGTCTTGATGGACTGGTATTCCATCTTTTTGATCTTGGCCGCGGGCACGCTCACCCGCTCTTCCAGCGCCAGGTTGGCGGTCTCCAGCTCGGCTTCAAAGGCCGGGGCCGCCAGGGGGAACTGTTCCTGGATGCGCTCCTTCACCCGCTGCACTTCCAGGCTGCCATCCCCTGCCACCGCCTCTTCGCAGAGGATGGTGGCGATCTCGGATTCCACGATCTTGTTGTCCTCGTAGCTTTCCTTCACCGCCTGGGCGGCCGCCGCCTGCACCGTTTGCAGCTTCACCCGCTCGGGCTGGGCCTGGGTGCTGCGCAAAATGCGGCTGGAGATGTAAAACTCCTTGGCCCCGTCGATCTCGAACTTTTTCTCCACCAGCTTGATCGAACCGTCGGTCATATCCACGATGACGGATTCATCGGTCTTGCCGCTGGCCGGGGGCAGCAGGGTGCGCTGCTTGATGAGGGCGTTGTAATGCTGGCCCTCCACCTGCTGGTAGAAATGGGCGAAAGCCGCCTTGTAGTTCATCTTCAAGATGGCCACGCTCTCGTGGCCGTCGATGGAGCAGTAGACCACAATGAGATCCGCGTTGGGGATGGCCGGGTTGTGGCGCATCACCTCAAAAAATTCCGCCGCGATCTGCTTGGAGCACTGCACGAAATCCTCGTTTTCCAACAAAAGCGACGGGAAGGTCGCTTCCGGCAAAAAGGTGCAGTTTTTCACCGCATCATTGTAATAGGCCTTTTCCAGGTGGGCCGCCAGATAGTCCAGCTCGTCGCCGCCCAGTTCCAAAAGCCGGTCGGAAAACACCGGCGCGCCGCCGCTGGAGTCCAGTACATGGACAATGGCTTTAAAGATCTGTAATTCCATAAAAAACGTTCCTTTCTCGTTGCCTATGCTCCATTATAGCGGAAAATGGCCCGTTTGGGTAGTGCCCCTGCCCTTTCGGCCCATCAAGAGAACGAAAACCGAGCCCGGGCGGGAAACGCTTCCCTGCCCGGGCTCGGTTTTTTATCGCTGGTGTTGCCGTTTCAGGCTTAAAACAGACCGCAGAGGCTTAGCCCCGGCTGCGCCGGAACAGCACCACGCCCACGGCCACTACGGCAGCCGCCAGCGCGATGCC
>CASEVW010000047.1 GCA_949291395.1 uncultured Oscillospiraceae bacterium
CCTCCACCCAGCCGCCCCAGCTGCCCGCGGTGACGCCCCCTAGCCAGGACACGGGCAAGACCATCAACGTGACGCTGGAGATCCGGTGCGACTCGCTGGCGAACGACCCCAGCAAGCTGAAAGACGAGTCCAAGTGCAGCTATGTGCCGGCGGACGGCACCATCCTGGCAAAGACCAACCTGCAGGCCAAGGAGGGGGCCACCGTGTTCGACGTGCTCACCGCCGCCTGCAAGGACAACGACATCCAGATCGAGTATTCCTATTACAGCGGCTTCCAGAGCTACTACATCGAGGGGATCAACCATCTGTATGAGTTTGACGGCGGCCAGGTGAGCGGCTGGCTGTACCGGGTGAACGGGGTGTTCCCCAGCTATGGATGCTCGGCCTACACCCTGAAAGAGGGGGACCAGATCGCCCTTTTGTATACCTGCGACGGAGGCGCCGACGTGGGCAACAACTGGACGGGATCGTAACAAGGAGGGATCGACCCAATGAAAGAGAAATTGAGCCGGGTCTGGAAGCGGGCGGTGAGCGCTGTTTTGGCGCTGAGCCTGCTGGCAGGCCTCGTGCCCGCCGCAGCGCCCGCGCTGGCGGCGGGCGAAAAAACGGTGACCGTGAGCATCGAAAAGAGCACCGGCACCGGAGCCAACGAATTTTTGCTTTTGCCCACGGCGGTGACCTTTACCGGAACGCTGAATACTCTGCAAGTACTGCGAAAAGCCTATGCGCCCAAAACGATCAAAATGGGCTCGATATTCAGTGAATTGACGGTGCAGGACGAGACAGCCACGGGCGGCGTGATCGCTGACCAGGGCCTGGACTGGGATGAAAACCATGTTGGCCAGGCCTACTGGCTCGCCATCAAGAACTCCATCAACGGCGAAAGCGCCATGAACCGGCTGAAACTGAGTGCCAACGACGGCGATGTGATCCGCCTGATCTACACCACCAACAAAGGCGAAGACGTACGCTTTGACCCCAATGTGGACAATGGCTCCAACGCTCCAAAACCTGGTGCGATGCAGATCAAAAAGGACCAGCTGCTGAAACTGATGGCCCAGGTGGATCAAAAAAACCTGCCTGCCAACGTGCCGCTGATGGTGGCGTGGCAGCGGGCCAAAAGCGCGGCCCTCTCCAACCAGGTGAGCCAGGGCGAGGTGGATGCCGCCGCACAGCAGCTGTATACCGTGCTGTATCCGCCGGTGGCGGCCGCCAAGGTGACCATCAGCCCCAGTTCGCTGGATCTGAAGGTGAACCGCACCCAGCAGCTGACCGCAAAAATAGAGCCGGACAACGCCACCGATGAGGTGAGCTGGAGCACTTCGGACGCGAAGGTGGCCAAGGTGAGCGCCAGCGGTCTGGTGACCGCCGTGGGCGAAGGCCAGGCCACCATCACTGCCACCGCGGGCAGCGTGAGCGATTCCATCACGGTGACCGTGACCCGCGCGGCGGTGGAGTCGGTAACGCTGGACAAAGAAAGCGCCTCTCTCACCGCGGGCGATGTTCTGACCCTGAATGCCGCCGTGCTGCCCAGCGAGGCGGCGGACCAGCTGACCTGGTCCAGCAGCGACCCCACGGTGGCCAACGTCTCCGGCGGACGGGTGGTGGGCCTGAAAGCAGGTTCCACCACCATCACGGCGGCGGCAGGCGGCCAGCAGGACACCTGCCAGATCACCGTGACCGCCCGTGACCAGGCGGCTGATCCCACCATCTATCTGCGGCACAACGACGGCCAGATGCAGAAGGTGGAAGCGGGCGGCGTCATCGAACTGACCCTTTTTGACAGCGGCAGCTTCGTGATGGAAGGCTACCAGGGAACACCTTATTGGAGTGGCGATGTAGAGGGCGATCCCTGGGTGGGCAGCCGGGGCGATCTGTACCTGGCAGGCATCCGGGACAACATCCCTGTGACCGTGTACACCCATGACCCGGCGCTGGGCGGCGAGAAGATCGCGGAATTTTCCATTAAAGTAAACTCCGCCATGGTGGAGGACTTTCGGCTGTACGTGGGCAGCGTCCGGGTGGACGGGGGCGAGACCTTCGTGGCCCAGGGCAGTGAATCTTATGTGGTGACTGCAAAGGCCCGTTTGCAGGGCGAAAGCTACTACCGCACCGTGCCTACCTTTTCCTATAATCTGACCATTGACAACTTCTCCAGCGGTACAGTGAACGACATTTCCAAGTCCTTCACCGTGGACAACGGCAAGCAGGCGGCGTTTACCGCCCGCATGGTAGACGGCTCGGCCAACGCCAGCTTTTCCGCAACTTCCAGCTGGGTGTCGGTGGAGGACATCGAAGCCACCGCTCCGGCGCTGTTCTACATCGACGCGTGGAACGGCCTGGGCAATCAGTACGTGGGCGTGCAGCCTGGCATGACCCCCGGCTGCGTGGTCAAGGCGGTGCCCGAAAACGCCAGCGATCCCAAGCTGAACTGGACATCCCTGGATCCGGATATCGCTTTTTATCAGGGCACCTATTTGAACGGCATCGTGCCGGTGAAGGCGGGCACCGCCAGTTTTACGATCAGCAGCAACGAATCTCTCTGCATCCAAAAGACCATCACTCTGGAATTTCAGTATAAGTATCCGCTGCAGCAGGCGTCTATGGACACGGACCATCTGACCGTGACCAAGGGCACCGTGACCGACCTGAAGATCAGCACCGTGCCGGAAAACGCCACCGAGCAGCGCTTTGTGTGGAGCTATGAGCCGGAAGGCATCGTACAGATCGAGGATACCATTACCACCATCGACACCAGCCAGCAAAGCGGCCGGGTCACCGTGCACTCCATGCTGGCCAAGAAAAACGGCACCGTTACCGTGACCGGCACCCCCATGGACGTGACCGGCGGCGCACAGCCCCTGGTGTTCACCGTGACGGTGACCGATGCCTCCGGCGGCGGGGCCAACCGGCTGGAAGAGGCCAAGGCGGGCATCGACCACGGCCTGGACTATCTGCTGAGCGACGCTCTCTCCCGCAGCCAGTACGGCGACGAGTGGACCATTTTCGCCATCCTGCGGGCGGGCGGCCAGATCCCTGCCCAGGAGCTGGAGGCTTACTACGCCAGCGTCTGCCAAGCAGTGAAGGACACCAGCCTGAAACCCACCGACCGGGCCCGCATCGTGATGGCGCTGCTGGCCATGGGCAAGGATCCCACCAACGTGGGCGGCGTGGATCTGATCGAACAGATGTACAACGACCAGCGGCTGAAGGATCATCCCTCCAATATGCTCATCTGGACGCTGGTGGCCCTGGATGCCGGAGCCTTTACGGTGCCGGAAGATGCTTTGTGGGACCGGAACGATCTGGTGAACTACATCCTGCCCTATCAAAAAAGCACCGGCGGCTTTGGCCTGAGCAGCGAAAATGTGGACAGCGTGGACGTGACCGCCATGGCGGTGCAGGCGCTGCACCCCTACCGCTCGCTGCCGGAGGTGAACACCGCCCTGCGCAAAGCCCTCGCCTATCTACAGGACAAACTGACCCTGAACGCCGGCTATGTGGAAGGCGGCAGCGAGAACAGCTGCAGCGCCTCCCAGGTGCTCATCGCCCTCACCAGCATGGGAATGGACCCCCTGAATGAGGAGACCGGCTTTACCATGGGCAGCAACGACCTGGTGAAGAACCTGCTCAGCTTCAAAGCTAACGAGGGATTTCACACCTATGCGGGCATTAGCAGCGGCGTGAAGGCCATGTCCACCCAGCAGGCGGTTATGGCGCTGGAAGCCTATGTGCGGCTGCTGAACGGGCAGAATTCCTTGTTTGATCTGACCGGCGAGCCCGAAGAGCCTGACACCCCCGGCGACGGCGACAACGGCAATACCGGCGGCGGTGATAACGCCGGCAGCGGGGATAATGGCGATGCCAACGTTCCCGGTGGCGGCAGCACCGGCGGCGAAGAGAACACCTCCGGCGGCAGCGCCGACAGCGGCGGGGACAACGAAGACAACGGTTCCGATACCCCCGTCCCCACCCCAACGCCTGCCCCGGCCCCGGTGGCGGCAGCGGGCGGCGAGGTGCGCATCGTCTACCGTGACCGCTATGTGGAGCGGGACGACAGCGAGGCACAAGAGGAGACCGAAGACACCTCCGTGCCGGCTGAGGAAGAACCGGCCGCTGCGGATACCCCCGTCGAGATCCCGGTGGTGGGCGGCGAGGAAATGTCCTACACCGCCGCAGCGGCCCCGGAAGAACAAAAGCTGGTTTGGCCCTATGTGGCCGGCGGCGCTGCGGTGATCGCGGCGGCCGGCGCGGGCATCTTTATCTGGCGCAAGCGCATCGGCCGCATCTGACCCGGATGGTCATTCAAACATAAAAAGCAGGCTTCCCGCAAATCCTCGCGGGAAGCCTGTTTTTATTTTTTGTGAGAACATCAGGTTATCAGGCGCGCCAGCGGCTGACACGGAGCATCCGGGTGGCGTTGAGCACGGCCAGCACCATCACGCCCACGTCCGCAAACACCGCCCACCACATATTGGCGATGCCCACCGCGCCCAGCAGCAGGCACACCGCCTTCACGCCCAGGGCGAAGATGATGTTCTGGTAAACGATGCGGCGGCATTTGCGGGCGATGCGCAGCGCCAGCGGGATCTTGGCGGGGTCGTCGTCCATCAGCACGATGTCCGCCGCCTCGATGGCAGCGTCCGAGCCAAGGCTGCCCATGGCGATGCCAATGTCCGCCCGGCTCAGCACCGGGGCGTCGTTGATGCCATCGCCCACAAAGGCCAGGGTGGAGCGTTCCGGCTTTTGCTCCAGCAGCTTTTCCACCCACTCCACCTTGTCGCCGGGCAGCAGCTGGGCGTGGGCCTCGTCGATCTGCATGTCCTGGGCCACCTGGCGGGCCACGGCCTCGCTGTCACCGGTGAGCATCACGGTGCGGATGCCCTGGCGGCGCAGGCCCTGGATGGCGGCTTTGGCGGTGGGCTTTTCCAGGTCGCTGATGAGGATAGAGCCGAGAAAACGGCCTTCCTGGGCCAGATACACCACCGTGCCGGGCTGGGCCTCGGCGGCAAAGGAGATGCCCAGTTCCTCCATCAGCCGGGCGCTGCCTGCCGCCACGGCCTTGCCGTCCACCTTGGCGGTGACGCCCCGGCCCGGGATCTCCCGCACCTCGGTGACACGGGCGGCATCCAGCGGCTGGCCAAAGGCCTGGCGCAGGCTTTTGGAGATGGGGTGGTTGGAATAGCTCTCCGCCAGGGCCGCCGTTTCCAGCAGCGCCGCCTCGCTCACGCCCTGGGCGGGGGAGAGATGGGCCACCTGGAACACGCCCTGGGTCAGGGTGCCGGTCTTGTCGAACACGATGGTTTTGGTCTCGGCCAGGGCTTCCAGATAGTTGCCGCCCTTTACCAGGATGCCGCAGCGGGAGGCCCCGCCGATGCCGCCGAAGAAGGTGAGGGGGATGCTGATGACCAGCGCGCAGGGGCAGCTGATGACCAGGAAGGTGAGGGCCCGCTGGAACCAGACCAGCCACTCGCCGGTGAACAGCGAGGGGATCACCGCCAGGGCCACCGCGCCGATGCAGACAGCGGGGGTGTAGTAGCGGGCAAATTTGGTGATGAAGTTTTCCGCCTTGGCCTTTTTCAGGCTGGAATTTTCCACCAGGTCCAGGATGCGGGCCACGGTGGACTGGGCAAAGGGCTTGGAGACCTGTATTTTTAAAAGGCCGTCCACACTGACACAGCCGGAGATCACCTCGTCGCCGGGGGCCGCCGATCGGGGGCGGCTCTCGCCGGTGAGGGCGCTGGTGTTCAGGGTGCCGGTGCCCTCCAGCACGGTGCCGTCCAGAGGCACCTTTTCGCCGGGGCGCACTAAGATCACGTCGCCCACCGCCACCTGTTCCGGGTCCACCTGGGTGGTGGAGCCATCCGGGGCCACCAGGTTTGCGTAGTCCGGCCGGATGTCCATCAGTTCCGAGATGCTCTTGCGGCTTTTGCCCACCGCATAGCTTTGGAACAGCTCGCCGATCTGGTAGAACAGCATCACGGCGGCGGCCTCCTGGTACTCCTGCACCAGCACCGCGCCCACCGTGGCAATGGCCATCAAAAAGTTTTCGTCAAACACCTCGCCGTGGGCGATGCCCAAAAAGGCCTTGCGCAGCACATCGTGGCCGATGACCAGATAGGGGATCAGATAGAGCGCCAGCTCCAGCGGCCAGGGCATGGGGATAAGGCTGCACAGCAGCACCACGGCGATCAGCAGCGCAACGGAGAGCAGGATGCGGCGGAGCATCCGCTTTTGTTTTTTTGTCATAAGTACATTCCTCCCAGGGAGAAGCACGGATACCGCCCGGCTCTGCGCAAAGAACGGCGGGCCGGGCGGCGGCAGGATCAAAGTTCGATCTCGAAATCCGGCTCGATCTTGCGGGCCGTTTTCACGACCTCTTTCATGATGGCGTCAAAGCGGGCCTCGTCCGCGTCGATGACCAGCTTTTGGGCCATGAAGCTGACGCTGGCGCTGGCAACGCCCCCGATCTTCTGGATGGCGGTCTCGATTTTGGCGGCGCAGTTGGCGCAGTCCACTTCGATCTGAAACTTTTTCTGCATAACGGCTAACTCCTTTATCAAAACCCGGCGGGGCCGGGCGGTCTAGCAAAACGGGAAAAGCGGCGGGGTCATTCCTCCACATGGTCCGCGCCCATGGCGATGATGGAGCGCACATGGTCGTCGTCCAGCGAGTAGTAAACGGCCTTGCCCTCCCGGCGGAACTTCACCAGCTTGGACTGCTTCAAAATGCGCAGCTGGTGGCTCACCGCCGATTGGGAAAGGTCCAGCACCTGGGCGATGTCGCCCACGCACAGCTCGCTTTCAAACAGGGCGTACAGCACCTTGATGCGGGTGGAATCACCGAACACCTTGAAAAGTTCGGCCAGGTCGTATAAAAATTCGTCGCCCGGCAGGTTGGCCCGTACCTGTTCCACCAGGTCCGGGTCTACGGGGGGAGATTCGGTCATTGCGGGGCTGGGGCGGTGGTCCGCCGGATGTTCATGGGGTGTCATGGCAATACCTCTCATATGAATAACTGTTCATATGTTGAAGTATACGGGGAGAGAGCGGTTTTGTCAATAGGGAAGAGAGAAAATGGTGTAAAAAATTTTGCCGAAGGATCGCAGCAAGGTGCACAAAAGCGCGAAAAAACCGCCGCTCCCTATCCAGGGAAGCGGCGGTTTTTTCATGCAGATGGAAAAAATAGCTTAGGGGGCGTTTGCAAGACCCCTGGGGGAAAATCACTTACAGAGCGGCGTACTCCCGGGCGATGCGGGCAGCCACACGGGCGTTGTTGTAGGCCAGCTGGATGTTGGTGGCCAGGCTGCGGCCCTGGGTGTACTCCACGATGTGGGCCAGCAGGTAGGGGGTGATGTTCTTGCCCCGCACGCCGTCGGCCTCGGCGCTGGCCAGGGCCTTGTCGATGATGGCGCTCATCTCGTCAAAGTCCATGGCGTACTCTTCGGGCACGGGGTTGCCGATGAGCATACCGCCCTGCATGCCCAGATCCCACTTAGTCTTGGCGATCTTGGCCACGTCGGCGGCGTCCTTGGCGTTGTAGTCCACGCCGAAGCCGCTCTTGCGGCAGTAGAAGGCGGGGAAGTCGCTGGTCTGGAAGCCCAGCACGGGAACGCCCATGGTCTCCAGGTATTCCAGGGTCAGGCCGATGTCCAGGATCATCTTGGCGCCCGCGCAGACCACGGCCACCGAGGTGTGGGCCAGCTCCTGCAGGTCGGCGCTGATGTCCATGGTGACCTGAGCGCCCCGGTGCACGCCGCCGATGCCGCCGGTGGCGAAGACCTTGATACCGGCCAGATTTGCCAGGATCATGGTGGTGGCAACGGTGGTAGCGCCGGTGCCGCCCTCAGCCAGCAGGA
The DNA here is from genome assembly GCA_949291395.1 of uncultured Oscillospiraceae bacterium. Lineage (GTDB taxonomy): Bacteria > Bacillota > Clostridia > Oscillospirales > Ruminococcaceae > Allofournierella. The sequence goes on from CASEVW010000047.1 coordinate 7,859, forward strand.
TGGGCAGGTCGCGGCGGCTCACCTTGGCGATGCCCTCGCCCTTGCACATCAGCTCCAGCTCGCCGGCGGACAGGCCCACCTTCATGCGGCCGTCGATGATGGCCATGGTGGCGGGCACAGCGCCCTCGGCGCGGATGATGCGCTCTACCTCGGCGGCGAACTCCAGGTTCTGGGGGTAGGGCATGCCGTGGGAGAGGATGGTGCTCTCCAGGGCGACAACGGGCTTGCCGGCGTCAATGGCGGCTTTTACTTCGGGGGTGATGTCCAGATACTGATTCAGATTCATCGTACATACTCCTTTATCATTTGTTGGATGGCTTGTTCGCTCATAGCGGGGTTGATGGTATCCTCGCCGCTGATGGCCACAAGGCCCGCGCCGAGGGCGTAATCCAGAATGTCGCTTTCGCTCATGCCCAGCAGGGTGGCATGCAGGATGCCGGCCATGGTGGCATCGCCCGCGCCGGTGGCGTTCACCATCCCGTGGAAGGGACGGCTGCGCCGGTGGATGCTGCCGCCGGGGCCTTTGTAGTAGATGCCGCCGGCGCCCAGGCTGACGAATACCCGGCGCACGCCAGTGGCCAGCACACGGGTGCAGGCCTCTTCCAGGTCATCCTCGGTGCGGATGGACATATCCGCCAGGATCTCCATTTCCAGCCGGTTGGGCTTGATGGTGTCGAACCGGCCCAGCAGCGGCACGATCTTGCGGGCCCAGGTGGTGCTCACCGGGTCCACACAGAGGGGGGCAGTGCAGTGGGCGGTCAGGTATTCCAGCGCCGGGGCGGACAGGTTGCCGTCACACACCACCAGATCCGCGCCGTTCAGCAGGTCCAGCTGGCCGGCCACGAATTCCTCGTCCATCTCGGTGAGGATGCGCATATCGCTCATGGCCACCAGCATATCCCCGGCGGAATCCATGATGGAGATATAGGTGGAGGAGGAATGGCCGGACCGGGTGAGCAGGCCCTTGGTGCCGATGCCCAGCTGCTGGCAGCCGGTGCGCAGCATCTGGCCGTAGGCGTCGTCGCCCACCGCGCTGATCAGCTCGCACCGCTGGCCCAGGCGGGACAGGTTATCCATGATATTGCGCATCACGCCGCCCAGGGACAGATGCATTTTGCCGGGATTGGAATCCCGCATGATGATGGGGGCAAAGCTTTGGCCGTGGATGTCCACGTTGGCGCCGCCGATGCCCGCAACGTAATGGTCCTTCAAAAACGAACGCTCCTTTGTTTGCGGCGGGAACTTGCCTGCCGCAGGGGGTCTTGACCGCCGGGGGAAAGACCTGTTTCCCCAGGGGAACGCCGTGCCGTTTGGCCCGGCGCGGTTTCTAAGGTTTATTCTACACTTCGCCCTGGGAGATTTCAAGTGACACAAGACACATGTATAAAACCGGACCGTTGGCGCAAAACTATAGGCAAAGCGGTGGGGTCGCCGCCGCCCTGGAGTCGACCATCGTGAAAAGCAACAAACAAGGAGCGAAAGTGAGTATGGATCGTATCAGTTCTTTTTTTAAGGGAAAGGGCTTTTACTGGGCCCTTTCGCTGTGCATCGTCATCGCGGCGGCGTGCAGCTTTTTTGCCATCAAAAACATGGTGAGCGCCCGGCCGGACGCCGGGACCACACAGCAGGGAGGAACAGAGCAATGGGATCTGCCGGATACGCAGGTAGAAAACAAGGTGGAGGATGTGCCCATCCAGGCCACCCCCGCCCCAGCCGCTTCCAGCAAGCCGAAGTCCTCGCCAAAGCCCTCGGCTGCGCCGGATTCTGCCTCTGGGCAGCAGGTTGCGCCCTCCGCTTTGCCCGAACAAGACGAGCCTGCCGCAGCGCCGGAGCCCTCCTTCGTCTGGCCGGTGGATGGGCAGACTGGGCAGGAATATAGCGGCGACGAGCTGGTGTACAACGAGACCCTGAAAGACTGGCGCACCCACAACGGGCTGGACATCCAGTGCCCGGCGGGCAGAACCGTGAAGAGCGCCAAGGCCGGCCGGGTCACCGCAGTGTATGACGGCGGGGTGTGGGGCCAGATCGTGGAGATCGACGACGGCCAGATCACCTGGCGTTACTGCGGGCTGGACGCTTCCAGCATCCAGGTGAAAGCCGAGGACCAGGTGACCATGGGCCAGACCATCGGCAAGCTGGGGGAGACCCCGGCGGAGACGGCGCTGGAACCCCACCTGCACCTGGAGACCCTGAAGGGCGGCAACTACCAGGACCCGAAGCTCTATCTGAGCTGACAAGGGGCCGGCACAGCAGCGCCGCCTGACGAAAATTTGAGAGACCAAAAAACCGCCCTGTTTGGATACAGGGCGGCTCAGCTTGTAGAAAAACCTGCTCCGGCAATCAAGCCAGAGCAGGTTTTTCTACAAGCTGCAAGACCGGCATCTTGCAAAGATGCCGGTCTTGTCCGTTTTCAGGGGGCTGCTTTTGCCGGGGAAGGGCACTCAGCCCTTGGTTTCCGTTTGGGGCAAAGGCAGGTATTTGCTCGTAAAGTCCGCGGCGGGTAGGGGACAGTCGTAATAGTAGCCCTGGATCAGATCGCACCCCAGGTCCCGCACAAATTCCATCTCCTCGGCGGTCTCCACGCCCTCCACCACAGTGACGATGTGCATGTCCTGGGCCAGGTGGATCATGTGCTTGAAGATCAGGTCCCGCTTGCTCTCGCTGGAAACGTCCCAGGCCCGCAAAAAGCCCCGGTCCAGTTTCAGCTCGTCGATGGGCAGGTCCTTGAGCACGTTCAGCGAGGAGAACCCGCTGCCGAAGTCGTCCATCGAGATGGAGAAGCCCCGCTCCCGCAGATCCAAAAGCACGGTGCGGATGCGGTCCACCGCGTTGAAGAACAGGCTTTCGGTGATCTCCAGCACGATCAGCTCATGGGGGATGTTCCACCGGGCCAGGGTCTCTTCCAGCCGCTGGATGTAGTTTTCCTCAAACAGCATCAGGCGGCACTGGTTCACTGAAATGGGCAGGACAGGGCGTCCCTCGTCCATCCAGCGGCGCAGGGTGCGGCAGGCCTGTTCCACCATGTAAAAGTCAAGCTCCACGCAGAAACCGTTTTTCTCAAACACCGGGATGAACTGGTCCGGCCGGTAGCAAGTGCCGTTCGGCCTGTTCCAGCGGGCCAGGGCCTCGGCGCCCAGGGAACGGCCGGTGCAGGGGTCCACCTTGGGCTGCAAAAACAGCTGGAACTCCCCGTCCTGCAGGGCCTGTTCCATGCTCTCTTCGATCTGGCTGCGCAGCCGCTCCGGTTCGTAGATGGAAGGATCGAAAAAGAGCACCTCGTCCTGCCGCAGGCCCCGGGCGGTCTCGGCGGTCATAGCCGCCTCGGTGATGGCCCGTTCCAGATCGGATTCCTGGGCGGTGACAAAGCGCACCCCGGCGGAAAAGATGGCCTGAAAGTTCTGGTGATCCAGAATGCGAAACTGCCGCACATAGTGGAACAGCGGGTGCAGATGCTGCACCACCGCGTTGGGGACGGCGGCGTCCAGCAACAGCAAAAAACGCTCGTTGCGGCCCATGCAGAACAGGTCCCGGTCGGTGAGGGTGGCGTCCAGGGCGTGCTTGATGTAGCACAAAAGGGCATTGAACCGGTCGATGCCGTAAAGGTTTTTCAGGGTAGAAGCGTTGTCGATGGTGAGCACCACCAGAGCTTTCTCAGTGCTGTTCAGCCGGCCGGGCAGCACCTGCATGAACTTGGCCCGGTTGTAAGCGCCGGTGACCGAGTCAAAATAAGCCAGACGCTGCATCGAGCGGTTGTACTGACGCATCGTGCGGTAAAGATAAAGGGTGAGCAGCACCAGCAGCACAAAGATGATAAAGAAGGTGAGGGCCTGCCACCGAGACCACTGGCCCAGGCTGCTGACCAGGGTGTTCTCTGGCAGCACGCACATGACGTACCAGTCGTTGATGCCCAGAGGCACCACGGTCAGGGCGTAATCGGCGTTGGTGTCGTGCAGTACCACCTGGGTGCGCTCGTTGGCGGCAAAGGCCCGGTTCAGCTCGGTCCGGCTTTCCTGATCGATGATGTCAGTCTCAAAGATGCTTCGGGCGTCATCCCCCACAAAGTAGGTCTCGTTGCGCACGACAAAGCGGCCGGTGCTGTCGATGATATGGGCATGCACTTGGCCGTTCAGCAGAAACTCCGGGGTGAGCAGTTCCCGCAGCGCGTCGGTGGGGCGGCTGGCGGAGAGAACGCCGGCCACCTGACCGCTCTCGCTGGAGCCGCCGGCGTAGATGGGAACGGCGTAAAGGTTTACATACTTTTGCAGGTCCTCATCCCAAAAGGTGTTGGACACAGCGGGCGTGCCCTGCATGGCTGCCTGGATGGTAGCGTCGCTTTTACGGTCTGCCAAAGCATTGTTCTCGCTGTTGGAAGGCACGAAAAGGCACTGGTAATCCGGGTCGGTGAGCCCCAGGCGCAAAAAGGAGTTTTCATCTTTTACCGTCTCCAGCCGGGACAGAAAGCGGGGGCTTTCCGCCAAGTCCTGAGGGTGGATGCGATCCTGGGTGCTGTAGCCCAGATAGGCTGCCAGGGACTGCAGGGTCTCGGTGGCGCCCTGGATGTTGGTGAGCACAAGGCTGCGGGCTGTCTCGGCGGCAGCATCCAGCGTGTAGGAAGCTTCTTTGTGCTGGGTGGCGTGGTTGCTGCGAGCAAACAGGATCATCGAGGCCACGAGCAGTGTGCACACAGCGGCAATGAGGCTGAACGCGATGGTGATCTGCCGGTGATTGTGATGTTCCAGAAAAAAGCTCCTTTCCTTGCTGGTTTGCTGATTTTGGAAATAAAATCAACGATTATCATCAAGTATAGCGAAATTTGGCAGAGAAGAAAAGGGTTCAGGTCAAAAAATGCAGAGAAAAAATCAAAATCCGGACATTTTCTTACTTGGTATGGGACAAATATTAATGTAAAAGTAATACTTTATAAAGCGAAGATGAGAAGTGTTCTCGCAATGCCTGTGAGTTGCGGCAGGGGGATATATCGTGTATAATGTACTCTGTATCATTATGAAATTTTGCGGCATGGTGGAAAGGAGCACACGGTATGGCACAGACAGTCCTGGTGGGAAGCACCGGGTTCGTGGGGGGCAATCTGCTGGCCGCCCACCCCTTTGACGCGGCCTATCACTCCAAAACGGTGAGCGAGGGCTTTGGCAGGGACAACGGCCTGGTGGTGTACGCGGGGGTGCCCGCAGCCATGTTTTTGGCCAATCAGGATCCGGAAGCGGATCTTGCGGTGATGCGGGCGGCCCGGGAGAACCTGCACCGCCTGGCCCCCAAAAAGCTGGTGCTCATCTCATCCATCTGCGTCTTTGCGGACAGTAAGGGCAAGACCGAGGCGGACGAGCCGGACGGCGCAGGCCTTGCGGCCTACGGGGCCAACCGGCTGCAACTGGAACAATGGGTCCGGGAGGACTGGCCGGACGCCCTGATCCTGCGGCTGCCCGCTTTGTACGGCCTGGGGCTGAAAAAGAACTTTTTGTTCGACCTGCACACCATCACCCCGGCGCTGCTGCGCCCGGCCAAATATGAGGAGCTGGCGGCGAAGAGCGATCTGGTGAAAGAAGCTTACTCCGATGGCGGCAACGGCTTTTATAAATTGAACGGCAGCCAGGACCCGGCGGCGCTGAAGGCCTGGTTCACAGCCAATGATTTCAACGCCCTGGCCTTCACCGACAGCCGGTCGGTGTACCAGTTCTACGATCTGCGCCGGCTTTGGGCGGACATTGAGAAGGCCCTGGAGCTGGATCTGCGCCTGCTGCACCTGGCCACGCCCCCGGTGAGCGCCGCCCAGGTGTACCAGACGGTGACCGGCGGCAGCTTTGAAAATCATCTGGCCGCCGCGCCTTTTGACTACGACCTGCGCACCCTGCACGCTGAGGCCTTTGGCGGCAGTGGGGGATACCTGTGTACGAAAGAACAGGAGCTCAGGGACATCTGCGCCTTTATGAAAGGATGGACGGAATGAAGTTATCGGCTTCCAATATCGGCTGGGCCGCCCAGGACGATGAGCAGGTCTGGCAGCTTTTGAAGGACCTGGGCTATCAGGGCATCGAGATCGCCCCCACCCGGGTGATCCCCCAGCAGCCCTACGACTGCCCGGCGGGCGCGGCCCTGTTTGCCGGGGTGATGCGCCAGAAATACGGCCTGGAGATCCCCAGCATGCAGAGCATCTGGTTTGGCCAGACCGGCAACATTTTTGACAAAGACCAGGCCAAGCAGCTGGAGGAATACACCCTGCGGGCCATCGAGTTCGCGGTGAGCTGCCGCTGCCGCAACCTGGTGTTCGGCTGCCCCCGCAACCGGAACATGCCCGAAGGGGCCGACCCGGGGCTTGGCCAGGATTTTCTGGAGCGCATCGCCTGGATGGCGGCCCAGCGGCAGGTGGTCATCGGTCTGGAAGCGAACCCGCCGGTGTACAACACCAACTATATCAACACCACTGCCGAGGCCTTTGCCATGGCGAAAACGGTGCAGAGCCCCGGCCTTGGGGTGACGCTGGACGTGGGCACCATGATCGCCAACGGCGAGCGGCCCAACGATTTTGCCGCGGATATGCGGTATGTGAGCCACGTGCACATCAGCGAGCCGGGCCTGGCCCCCATTGAAAAACGGGCTTTGCACAAGGAGCTGGCGCTGCTGCTGGGCGCGCTGAACTACCAGGGCTATGTTTCGGTGGAGATGAAAACGGCAGATGCGGACACGGTGAAACGCAGCTTGGAATATGTGGCGGAGGTATTCGGCTGATCATGGAATGGGTCAAAAATAACAAGGGCGTGCCGGATTACACGGTGGAGACCTTTCACGAAAAGCGCAGCGAATACTGCCTGCTGATCCCCATCATCAACGAGGGCCAGCGCATCCTGACCGAGCTGGAGCGGGCCCAAAAGGGCGCGGTGGACGGTTTGTGCGACATTATTTTGTGCGACGGCAGCTCCACCGACGGCAGCATGGAGGCCGAGGGCCTCATCCGCCGGGGCGTGAACACCCTGCTCACCAAAAAGGGCCCCGGCAAGCAGGGCGCCCAGCTGCGCATGGGCATCCACTACGCCCTGGAGCGGGGCTACCAGGGCATTCTGACCATCGATGGCAACAACAAGGATTCCATCGAGAGCGTGCCCCTGTTCATCGAAAAGCTGCAAGCGGGGTACGACCTGATCCAGGGCAGCCGGTTCATCCCCGGCGGCAAGGCGGTGAACACCCCGCCCAGCCGGTATTGGGCGGTGCGCCTGATCCATGCCCCGGTCATCAGCCTGGCGGCCCGCCACTGGTTCACCGACACCACCAACGCCTACCGGGGCTACAGCCGGGCCTATCTGACCCACCCGGCGGTGCAGCCGCTGCGGGACGTTTTCACCGGCTACGAGCTGCTGGCCTACCTGAGCGTGCGGGCCACCCAGCTGGGCCTGAAAGCCTGCGAGGTGCCGGTGGAGCGGGCGTATCCCAAAAACGAGCCGACCCCCACCAAGATCAAGGGCTTTCAGGGCAACTCGGATCTTTTGAAGATCCTGTTTGCCGCCTTGGCGGGAAAATACAATCCCTGAATGGAGAAACGACATGCAGGTTTATGACAAGATCATCGTGGGCGCGGGGCTGTATGGCCTGTACTCCGCCCAGCAGTGCGGCGCAAGGGGCGAGAAGATCCTGGTGCTGGAAAAGGACCCGGGGCCCTTCCTGCGGGCCACCTACATCAACCAGGCCCGGGTGCACATGGGCTACCACTACCCCCGCAGCTATTCCACCGCCATCAAGAGCGCCCATTATTTTGAGCGCTTCTGCCAGGATTACAGCTTCTGCCTGCTGAAGGAATTTGACCAGGTGTACGCCACCAGCGCCCATTTTTCCTGGACCAACGCCCAGGAATTCCGGGATTTCTGCGCCGCGGCGAACATCCGCTGCGATGATGTGGCCCCCGGAAAATACTTCAATCCCGGCCAGTGCGACGGGGCCTTTCTGACCACCGAGTACACCTACGACGCCCAGGTGCTGAAAGAGCATTTTTTGAAGGAACTGGCCAAACTGCCCAGCGTGACCATCGCCTACAGCCGCAAGCCGGAACGGGTGGAGCGGCAGGGCGGCGCCTGGCGGGTGACGGCGGGGGACATCACCGCCGAAGCCCCCTTTTTGCTGAACGCCACCTATGCGGGGGTGAACGAGCTGCACCAGATGCTGGGCTTTGCGCCGTTCCCCATCAAGTACGAGCTGTGCGAGATCATCCTCTGCACGGTGGACGATAAGCTGAAAAACACCGGCATCACCGTGATGGACGGGCCGTTTTTCTCCATCATGCCCTTTGGACAGACCGGCTACCACAGCCTGACCAGCGTCACCTTCACCCCCCATGTGACCAGTTACGACACGGTGGCCACCTTCGACTGCCAGGCCCGCAGCCAGGGAAAATGCCGCCCGGGCGACCTGTACAACTGCGACCGGTGCCCGGCAAAGCCGGCCAGCGCCTGGCCCATGATGAGCCAGCTGGCCCGCAAGTATCTGAAGCCGGAGTACGGCTTTGCCTATGCGGGCAGCCTGTTCAGCATGAAGCCGATCCTGCGGGCAAGCGAGATCGACGACTCCCGGCCCACGGTCATCCGGCAGTATGCCAGCGACCCGGCCTTTGTGAGCGTGCTTTCCGGCAAGATCAACACAGTTTATGATTTGGATGAGGTGCTGCTGTATGGCGCGGATCAATAATAAGGAAAAGAATTTTATCTCGGCGGTGGTGTATCTGCACAACTGCGCCGGGCAGGTGGAGCCCTTTTTCAATATGCTTTTGGAGCAGCTGGAAGAGCACTTCAACTACTACGAGGTCATTGCGGTGAACGACGGCTGCGCCGACGATACCACCCAGCGGCTGAAAGCCTTCGCGGCGGATAAAATGGACAAACCCCTGACCATTTTGAACATGAGCCTGCACCAGGGCGTGGAGCGGGCGATGAACGCCGGGCTGGATGCCGCCATCGGGGACTTTGTGTATGAATTTGACAGCCTGGAGATCCCGTACCCGGCACAGCTTGTCTGGCAGGCCTACGAGACCGCCCTCACCGGCTTTGACGTGGTCACCGCCAGCCCCACCCGGCAGAAGGCAGCAAGCCGGCTGTTCTACCGGGTCTTCAACGCCTTCAGCAACAGCGTGTACAAGCTGGAGAGCGATGCCTTCCGGCTGGTGAGCCGCCGGGCCATCAACCGGGTAAAGGCCATCAGCGAGAACCTGCCCTACCGCAAGGCGGCCTACGCGGCCAGCGGCCTTGCCTGCAAGACGCTGCATTTTGAGGGCAGCGTGTCCAGCCAGCAGGAAGCCCGGCTGGACAAAGCGGCGGACAGCCTGGCGCTGTACACCGACGCGGGCTATAAGGTCAGCTTCGGCATCTCCTGCCTGATGGCGGCGCTCACCCTCATCGCGCTGCTCTACACCGTGGTGGTGTGGCTGGTGGGCGAGCCGGTCACCGGCTGGACCACCACCATGCTGGTGCTCAGCGGCGGCCTGGCAGGGATGTTCATCATCCTCACCATTGCGGTGAAATACCTGAGCCTGCTGGTGGACATCGTGTTCCGCAAGCAGTCTTATCTGATCGAGGGCATTGAGAAGATCCAAAAGTAACTACGAGAAAAGGGAGACAACTTCCATGAAAACAACGCTGCGCCGCATGCTGCAAAGGGATATGAGCCGCCGGGCGTTTTGGAGCCTGGCGGCGCTGGTGGTGCTGGTCAAGGTGGTGCTGACCCGCTTTCAGATGGTCTACGTCTGGGTGGGGGGCGCGCCGCTGGACGACGAGCTCATGTTCCGGGCGGCCCAGAGCATCACCGCCGGCCAGTGGCTGGGGGATTACGACTGGCTCACCCTCTCAAAGCATATGCTGTTTGCGGTGTGGCTGGCACTGTGCGACCTGCTGCACCTGCCCTACCTGGCGGCGGGGCAGCTTTTGACCTGCGGGGCGGCGCTGGCCTGCGCGATGGCCTTTGCGCCGGTGCTGCGCCGGTACAAAAGCCGGTTTCTGCTGTTTTTGCTGCTGGCGTTCAGCCCGGCGGCCACCGCTTCCTTTACCCTGCGGGTCTACCGGGACAATATCTTCCCGGCGCTGTGCATGTTCTTTTTTGCGGGCCTCACCGGCTATGCGCTGCGCTGCCGCCAGCCGGTGAAAAAGGGCCTGCCCTGGCTGGTAATGGCCGGGCTGGGCCTGGGCGCCGCCTGGCTGACCCGGGAGGACGGGGTGTGGCTGATGCCCTTTGCCCTGGCGGGCAGCCTGATCCTGATCGTGACCGCGCTGCGGGAGAAAGGCACGACGGCCCAAAAGCTGGGGCGCTGCGCCGTGCTGGCGGTGCCCTACGGCCTGCTGGCGGCGGCGGTGCTGGCATACAGCGGCATCAATTATCTGTATTACGGCGTGTTTGCGGTGAGCGATTTTTCCACCGGCAGTTTTGCGGCGGTGGTGGGTGCCATGAGCCGGGTAAAGGCCGAGGAGTGGAAGCCCCTGTGCAGCGTGCCCACCGACGTGCGAATGAAGCTGTATGAGGCGGTGCCCCAGTTACAGCCGCTGGAATACTGGCTGGAAGAGGACGAGGACCTGCAGAACAGCTTCCGCAATCCGAAACTGGACGACTACCAGTCCGGCAGTTTTTACTGGGCCCTGCGTAAGGCCGCCTGGCAGGAGGGCGTTTACGACACTCCTCAGACCGCCCAGGCCTACTGGCAGCAGGTGGCGGATGCCATCAACGGGCTGTGCGATTCCGGCCAGCTGGAAGCAAACGGCCCGGCCCGTGCCAGCACCACGCCCCCCATCCGGCTGGAATATGTGGGCCCGGTGCTGGCCGAGGGGATCAAGAGCCTCGGCTACAGCCTGACCTTCCAGGACTGTGCCCCTTACTACGACACCCTGCGCAGCATCGGCCTGCCGGAGGACCTGGCGGTGTATGAGGATTATCTGGGCCAGCGCACCAACAGCGCCGCCCAGGCAGGCACCGACCTGCCCTATTACAGCCCGGTGCAGAAGCTGGTGTTCGCCGGTATGGAAGTCATCCGCTTTGTGTACGCTGTGGGGCTGCCGGTGCTGTTTGCGGCGGCGGTGGTCTTGCAGGCCCGCCAGGGGCTGCGGCTGCTGGCGCTGAAAAAGCAGGGCGGCATCCAGCCCGGGCAGGCCCTGTTGTGGGTGCTGCTGCTGGGGCTGTTGGGCATGGCCCTGCTGCGCTGCTTTATGATCGCCTTTGTGGAGGTGGCGTCTTTTAACATTGGCACCTCGGCGATGTATCTATCCACCGTGCACCCGCTGCTGATCCTGTTCAGCGGGGCCGGTATCCTGACCCTTTGGAGGAAAAATCAGTGGCAAACATCCTGATCGTGGGCGCCGGCGCGGCGGGCCTGATGGCCGCCGGGGCGGCGCTGGAACGGGGCCATTCGGTGACCGTTCTGGAACACACCGGAAAGCCCGGCCAAAAGCTGCTCATCACCGGCAAAGGCCGGTGCAACGTGACCAACAACTGCGATGAAGCGACCTTTTTGCAGAACGTGCGCACCAATCCCCGGTTTCTGTACTCGTCCCTGTACGCCTTCCCGCCCGCTAAAACCATGGAGCTGTTCCAATGTTTGGGGGTAGAGTTAAAGACCGAGCGGGGCCGCCGGGTGTTCCCGGTGAGCGATAAGGCCGAGGACATCCGCCAGGCCCTGCTGCGCTACGCCGACGGGGCAAAGATCCTGTACGACGGGGCGGAAAAGCTGGTGCTGCAAGACGGCCGGGCCGTGGGCGTGGTGACCAAAAGCGGACGCACCCTGCCGGCGGACGCGGTTTTGATCGCCACCGGCGGCGTGAGCTACCCGGTGACCGGTTCCACCGGCGACGGCTACCAGCTGGCCAAGCAGGCGGGCCACAAGATCGTGCCCACCGTGCCCAGCCTGTGCAGCCTTGTTTCCAGCGACCCGGACTGCCGGGAGATGATGGGCCTTTCGCTGAAAAACGTCACCCTCACCCTGTACCGGGACAAAAAGGCCGTGTTCAGCGAGATGGGCGAGATGCTGTTCACCCATTTCGGCATCTCCGGCCCGCTGACCCTCAGCGCTTCCAGCTACATCAAGGACATGAACAAACACACCTGGCGGGCGGTGATCGACTTAAAGCCCGCCCTGGACGAAGAGCAGCTGTATAAGCGCATCACCAACGACTTTGCCCTGCTGGCAAACAAGAGCGCCCAGGGGGCCCTGGTGAAGCTGCTGCCCGCCAGCATGCAGCCGGTGATGGTGCGCCGCTGGGGCGTGGACCCGGCCACCCGGGCCAACCAGATCACCAAGGAGCAGAAGCGGGAGCTGGTGCGCCTGATCAAGCACTGGGAGGTGCCCATCACCAAGCGGGGCGACCTGGCCCATGCGGTGATCACCGCCGGCGGCGTGGACGTGAAGCAGGTGGATCCCAAGACCATGGAGTCCAAGCTGTGCGGCGGGCTGTACTTTGCCGGCGAGGTGCTGGACGTGGATGCCTACACCGGCGGCTACAACTTGCAGATCGCCTGGTGCACCGCCCAGGCCTTTGCTGCCCATTTGCAGCCGTGAGGCTCATCAGCTGCAAAAACAAATCAAAGATCCATGCCTGCTCGGGCAGGCGTGGTGCATAGAAAAGAATAAAGGAAGTATGTGACCATGATCTCTGTTGCCATCGACGGCCCCTCCGGGGCAGGCAAGTCCACCCTGGCCAAACGCCTGGCCAAGGAGCTGGGGTATCTGTATGTGGATACCGGCGCCATGTACCGGGCCATCGGCCTGTATGCCCTGCGCCACGGGGTGGACCCTCGGGACGAAGCGGCGGTAGTTTCTCTGCTGCCCGCCATCCAGATCGAGCTGCGGTATGAAAACGGCGCCCAGCGGGTGATCCTGTGCGGCGAGGACGTGAGCGAGGCCATCCGGGCCGAGGAGGTGGGAATGGCCACCAGCGCCGTGTCGGCCCATCCGCCGGTGCGGGCGTTCCTGCTGGAATTGCAGCGGGGCATGGCCCGTGCCCACAACATCCTGATGGACGGCCGGGACATCGGCACCGTGATCCTGCCGGATGCCACCGTGAAGGTGTTCCTCACCGCAAGCCCCGAGGCCCGGGCCCAGCGCCGTTTGAAGGAGCTGCGGGAAAAAGGCACAGACACGGATTACGATACTGTCCTGCAGGACATCCGCCAGCGGGACTATCAGGACAGCCACCGGGCCGCCGCGCCCCTGCGCCAGGCGGAGGACGCCGTGTTGGTGGACACCAGCGAGCTGGATTTTGAGCAGAGCTTTCAGGTCTTGAAAGACCTGATCCTCAGCCGGGTGTGAGAGAAGGCCCGGCTGAGGGGAAGAGGAGGAGAGAAGATGTTTTACTGCGTTATCCTGACAGGGGCCTGGCTGGTCTGGCACCTGGTGTTCGGCATCAAGGTGGTGGGCCGGGAAAACCTGCCCAAGGACGGCCGGGGCTTTGTGCTGGCCGTGAACCACATTTCCGCCATCGACCCGGTGTTCGTGGTCATCGCCCGGTTCTGGGGCAAGCGGCTGCTCATCATGGCAAAGGAAGAGCTGTTGGAGATCAACCCCATCCTGAGCTGGATGTTCCGCAACGTGGGCGTGTTCGGCGTGGACCGGGGCAAGGGCGACACCGCCGCCGTGGAAACCGCCATCGAAAAGGTGAAAAAGGGCCAGGGCCTGTTGATCTTCCCGGAGGGAACCCGCTCCAAGACCGGTGAGGTGGGCAAGATCAAAAGCGGCGCCTTCGTGGTGGCCAGCGCCGCCGGGGTGGACATGGTGCCCTGCCGCATCATCTACCGCCACGGCAAGATGCGCCTGTTCAGCCGGGTGCGGGTCTGCTTTGGCGAGCCCATCCCCGCCGAGCAGCTGGCCATGGGGGAGCACAAATCCGCCGCAAAGCTGCGGGAGTGCAAAAACCTGCTGGCCGGCGCCTGGGAAGAGCTGTATCAGCAGAACAAGTTTGAATAAAGGAGGCCCTTTATGCAGATCCTAAAGGCAAAGACCGCCGGCTTCTGCTTCGGCGTGGACCGGGCGGTGAAGCTGACCTATGAACTGGTGGAACAGGGCCACAGGGTGGCCACCCTGGGCCCCCTGATCCACAATCCCCAGTGCGTGGCGGACCTGGAGTCCAAAGGCGTGGTCACCGCCGGCAGCCTGGACGATGTGCCCGCCGGGTACGAGGTGATCATCCGCAGCCACGGCGTGCCCGCCAGCGTGTATGACCAGATCCGGCAGCGGGGCCTAGTCTGCCACGACGCCACCTGCCCCTTTGTGGCCAAGATCCACCGCATCGCCAAGCGGGCCAGCGACGAGGGCAAGGCCCTTCTGGTGGCCGGCGACAAGACCCACCCGGAAGTGCAGGGCATCGTGGGGCACACCACCGGCGAAGTATTCGTATTTGCTGATTTAGACGAATTAATGGCCTGGAATGGCCCGAAAAATGGGCAAAATGGTGTGATTGTGGTCGCTCAAACCACATTTCAGGTAACAAAATGGTTAGAATGCACAAACTTTATAAAAAAAGACTATACAAACGCCGAAATTTTTGATACAATATGTAATGCGACGTGGGCGAGGCAACAGGAGGCGGAAGACCTCAGCCAAAAATGCGATTTAATGGTCGTCATTGGTGGTCATCATTCTTCCAATACCCAAAAGCTTGTGAAAGTCGCTGAAAAACACACAAGAGCCGTTACGGTGGAAACTGCCAGCGAGCTTTTACCGGAATGGTTTGACGGTGTGGATACAGTGGCGGTCACAGCCGGGGCTTCCACGCCATCGTCTATTATTGAGGAGGTACTTAACAGTATGAGTGAAGAAATCCGTGAAGAGATGAGCTTTGCCGAGATGTTCGCTGAAAGCGAGGCTAATCTCAAGCCTGTATTCGCAGGTAAGGTAGTGGAGGGCACTGTTACCAGCATTACGCCCAATGAGGTGCAGGTTGATATCGGCACCAAACACACCGGTTTTGTAAAACTGAGTGAGCTTACTGACGACCCCGCTCTGCGTGCGGAGGATCTGGTCAAGGTTGGGGACAAGCTGGACCTCGTCGTCGAAAAAGTGAACGATCAGGAAGGCGTTGCCTACCTGTCCCGTAAAAAGCTGGAAGCCCGCAAAGGTCTGGAAGAGGTGGCCAAGGCCGCTGAGGAAGGCACCGTTATGGAAGGCGTTGTCACCGAGACCAACAAGGGCGGCGTGATCGTTCTGGTCAAGGGCGTGAAGGTATTCGTGCCCCGCAGCCAGGCCACCATGCGCCGTGATGAGGACATCAATGCTCTGGTAAAGCAGAATGTCAAGCTGGTCATCACCGAGTGCGCCGGCCGCAAGATCGTGGGCTCCATCAATAAGGTCACCGCCGAAGAGAATGCCGCCAAGCGCGAGGCCTTCTGGGCCAGCGTTGAGGTGGGCAAGACCTACACCGGCGTTGTGAAGAGCCTGACCGCTTACGGCGCCTTTGTGGACATCGGCGGCGTGGACGGCCTGTGCCACATCAGCGAGCTGAGCTGGAACCGCATCAAGCACCCCAGCGAGGTGGTTTCCGTGGGCGACACCATCGAGGTGTACGTGAAGGCTCTGGATCCCGAGAACCACAAGGTCTCTCTGGGCTACAAGAAGGCCGAGGACAATCCCTGGGAGAAGCTGAAGAACGAGTATCCCATCGGCAGCGTGTTCACCGCTCCCGTTGTGAGCATCACCAAGTTTGGTGCGTTCGTTCGCATCCTGCCTGGCATCGACGGCCTGGTACACATCTCCGAGATCAGCAACGAGCGTGTTGAGAAGGTGGGCGACGTGCTGAAGGTTGGCGACGAAGTCAACGTGAAGCTGCTGGATGTAGACTTCGACAAGAAGCGCATCAGCCTGTCCATGAAGGCTCTGCTGGACGACGAGACCAGCGAGGACGCTGAATAAGCATTGCTTTGACCGCCCGAGGGCACTTTGCCCTCGGGCGGTTTTTGCATTACGGCGGCAGCGGAAAAGGTTTTTTACAAAAATTCCATACCACGGAAAGACCAAAGTCCTAGCCAGGCGGCGGGAGACGTGATATACTAAAGCTAGATTTGAAAGCGCGCCTGGCCGCGCGGCAAGGAAAGGAGAGCTTGTTATTATGAAAGCGTTTCGTTTGACTGGTTTGATCCTGGGCATCGTGGGCGCCTGCGTTTCCGTTATGGCGATCGTGTTCAGCGCGGTGGGCATGAGCAAGGCCCGCCAGTGCAAGCAGTGCAAGTTGGGAGGGCATATCAAGTAATGAAAAAAGAAGAGATCCTGGCAAAAGTGGACCACACCCTCCTGAAAGCGGACGCTACCTGGGCGGACATCCAGAAGATCTGCGACGAGGCCATGGAGAACCACACCGCCTCCATCTGCATCAATCCCGGCTATGTGAAACAGGCCCATACATACATGAAGGGCGCCATCCCGGTGTGCACCGTGGTGGGCTTCCCTCTGGGCGCCACCGACACCGCCACCAAGGTGTTCGAGGCCAAGACCGCCATTGAAAACGGCGCCGAAGAGGTGGATATGGTCATCAACATCGGCCGGTTGAAAAACGGCGAGTATGACTTTGTGCGGGACGAGATCGCCGCCATCAAAAAAGCCATCGGCGACAAGGTGCTGAAGGTCATCATCGAGACCTGCCTGCTCACCAAGGAAGAAAAGGAAACGATGTGCCACATCGTCTGCGAGGCCGGGGCGGACTTTATCAAGACCAGCACCGGTTTTTCCACCGGCGGGGCCACCTTTGCGGACATAGAGCTGTTTGCCCGCTGCTGCAAGGGCCGCTGCAAGATCAAGGCGGCGGGGGGCATCTCCACCGTGGAGGATATGGAGCGGTTCATCGCCCTGGGGGCGGACCGCCTGGGCACCAGCCGCGCGGTGAAGATCCTGCAGGGGCAGGAGGCCACCGGCTACTAATTCAAATCAATCATAAACGGGCAGAGAGCAGGCGGAAAACCGCTCTCTGCCCGTTTTTTGACCCAAGGAGGGAAAACGACCCATGATCCCGAAAACAGAACTGGAAGCGGCCCAAAAGGCCCTGGCTTCCACCCTGCGCAAAACCGAAAAGGCCCATGTTTCCATGGCGGCCAAACAGGTCGCCCCGGGGCGGCTGCGGCCGGTGGAAGAGGCGGTGCGGGCCCACCGCACCATGCTGGTCCTGGTGGAGGCGGCGCTGGAAGAAAAAGCGCCCTGCCTGACGGAACAGGAACTGGCCTTTGCCCTCCGGCGGCTGCCGGACCACTGCCGCCGGGTGGAACAGGCGGCGGCCAAGTTTGCGGCGGGCACGCCCCAGGCCACCC
>CASEVW010000048.1 GCA_949291395.1 uncultured Oscillospiraceae bacterium
CCCAGCAGCGCCCCCCGCAGAAAGTGCCCCCGCACCCGGGTGTACACCGGCTCAAAGGTGAGCAGGAAGGAGGGCACGCCGATCATCAGGCCGCTGAACATGCTCACCTGCAGCGGCAGCAGCGGGTAGGCGATGGGCAGAAACAGCAGGCAGAGCACCGTGAGGAAGGAAAAGATGTTCTTGATGAGGAACAGGGAAGAGGAGCGCTGGATGTTGTTGATGACCCGCCGCCCCTCGTTCACGATGCGGGGCATGGCGGCAAAGTCGGAATCCAGCAGCACCATCTGGGCCACCTGCTGGGCCATCTGGCTGCCGGCGGCCATGGCGATGCTGCAATCCGCCTGTTTCAGGGCCAGCACGTCGTTCACGCCGTCCCCGATCATGGCCACTTTGTGGCCCCGGGCTTGCAGGGCCTTCACGATGTCCAGCTTCTGTTGGGGGGACACCCGGCCAAAGCAGGCGTTCTCCTCCACCAGGCTGTCCCACTGGGGGGGCTGTTCCAGCCGGGAGGCGTCCACAAAGCGGTGGGCGTTTTCCACTCCGGCGGCGTGGGCGATCTGGGAGACGGCGGCAGGGTGGTCGCCGGAGATGATCTTGATGGTCACGCCCTGTTCCTTAAAATAGGCCAGCGTCTGCCGGGCGGCGGGCCGTAGCTGGTCCTGCAAAAATACCATGCCCAGCGGCCGCAGATCCTGGGGCAGCTGCTGGCCCTGGGCGGGCTTGCCCAGAGCCAGCAGCAGGGCCCGGCGGCCCTGGGCCAGCTGGGCGTCCATCTGCTGCTGGCACCACAGCGGCCCGGGCAGGATCATCTCCGGCGCGCCCAGCACCAGGGCATGGCCGTCCGCCGTGGTCAGGCTGGCCCATTTGCGCTCGGAGGAAAAGGGCACCTCGCCCTCGGGGCCAAGGGCCACCGCAGGCAGGGGAAAGCGGTCTTTTAAGGCAAGGGCGGTGGCGTTTTCGCTGGCGGCATTGTGGGCAAACCAGCCCAGAGCCTGTTCCAGCCGGTCCTGCCCAACGCCCGGCGCGGCGGCCACCTGGCAGACGTCCAGGGTGCCGGCGGTGATGGTGCCGGTCTTGTCCAGGCACATCACGTCCACCCGGGCCAGGTTTTCGATGCAGGCCAGTTCGTGCACCAGCACCCGGCTGCGGGCAAGGCCCAGCACGCTCACCGCCAAAGCGATGCTCACCAGCAGGTACAGCCCCTCGGGGATCATGCCCACCACGGCGGCCACCGTGCTGCGCATGGCCATGTTCAGCGAGCCGCCCTCCAGCTGTAACTGGTGGAAAAACAGCAGCACGCCCAGGGGCACCACCACAAAGCTGAGGAACTTGAGCCACCGGTCCAGCGAGCGCATCATGCCGGAGCGCACGTGCTTGTGGGTGCGGGCGGCCTGGGTGATGCGGGCGGCATAGCAGTCGCCGCCCACCTTGTCCAGCCGGGCCCGGCCCACCCCCGCCACCACAAAGCTGCCGGAAAGCAGGCTGTCGCCGGGGTGCTTGGCCACGGTGCGGCTCTCGCCGGTGAGCAGCGATTCGTTCACCTCCAGCTGGCCGGTGAGCAGCACGCTGTCGGCACAGATCTGGCTGCCGGTGGAAAACTGGACCACGTCGTCCAGCACCAGTTCCTCCGGGTCCAGCTTGACCAGCTGGCCGTCCCGCAGGGCGTTCACCTTGTGGCGGGCCAGCAGGCTCACCCGGTCCAGCACCCGCTTGACCCGCAGCTCCTGCACGATGCCGATGGCCACGTTGCAGATCACGATGAACAGAAAGCCAATGTCGGTATATGCGCCCACGGCAAACAGGCACACCGCCAGCGCCAAAAACAGAAAGTTGAAAAAGGTGCAAAGGTTGTCCCGCACGATCTGGCCCGCTGTTTTGGACAGGGGTTTGTCCGGCAGGTTGGCAAGGCCCTGCTGGGCGCGCAGGCGGGCCTGCTGGCCGGAAAGGCCCTTGTCCGGGTCCGGCGCAAGGCGCTGGATGGGTGCGGGGACGGGGGATGACCGCATAAAGAGCCGCGCTCCTTTCCTAACAAGATAGAACAGCTGCCCCGGCAGCCGAAAAAAGCAGAAATTGGGGGCGTTCTGCCCATACAACGAAGCAGAAGGCCCGGAAGATTCACAAAACGAGGCGCTTTGCCCCGCTTTTCTTTACTGTAGCACAAAAATAAGGCGGGAAAAAGACAAAAAATATGGAAAAACGTGGATATTGCAAAATCGGTGGACGTTCCCGCTTCGAAGCAGGAAAAACGGCAAAAAATCATACTTTGTCAACGGGATTATCGGCACAGTTTACAACATTTTATCCGGGTTTGGGGGCACAGTGCGCCAACTTCCCGAACTGTGCCGCCGCCTGCGTTTTCCAATTGACGGTTCCGCCAAAAAAACTTATAATTTTTGGTGAACGAAGTACAAACGGCGGCGGGCGCAGGCCCGCTTTTTGTGAGGGAGGAAACACTATGGCGTCAGCCAATACCAAGGACATCTACGGTACGCTCGTGTTCAACGAGCATACAATGAAAGAGCGTCTGCCCAGCAGCACTTACAAAAGCCTGAAAGCCACCATCCAGCGGGGCCATCCGCTGGACCTGGATCTGGCCAACATCGTGGCCAGCGTCATGCGGGATTGGGCCATCGAAAATGGCGCCACCCATTACACCCACTGGTTCCAGCCGCTCACCGGCATCACCAGCGAAAAGCACGACAGCTTCCTCAGCCCCAACCGGGACGGCACCGCCATCATGGAGTTTTCCGGCAAGGAGCTGGTGAAGGGCGAATCGGACGCTTCCAGCTTCCCCAACGGCGGCCTGCGTGCCACCGCCGAGGCCCGGGGCTACACCGCCTGGGACCCCACCAGCTACGCCTTCATCAAGGACGGCACCCTCTGCATCCCCACCGCTTTTTGTAGTTGGACCGGCGAGGCGCTGGACAAAAAGACCCCCCTGCTGCGCAGCATGAAGGCCGTGACCACCCAGGCCAAGCGGGTGCTGCACCTGTTCGGCAAGGACGTGAGCCACGTGGACGTGACCGTGGGCCCCGAGCAGGAATATTTCCTCATCAAAAAAGAGCACTTTGACGCCCGGGAGGACCTGGTGCTCACCGGCCGCACCCTCTTCGGCGCCACCCCCGCCAAAGGCCAGGAGATGGAGGAACACTACTTCGGCGCGCTGCGCCCCGAGGTGTCCGCCTTTATGAAGGACCTGGACGAGGAGCTGTGGAAGCTGGGCGTTTCCGCCAAGACCAAGCACAACGAGGTTGCCCCCTGCCAGCACGAGCTGGCCCCCATCTTTGACCGGTGCAACGTGGCGGTGGACCATAACCTGCTGACCATGGAGATCATGAAAAAGCTGGCCCCCAAGCACGGCCTGGCCTGCCTGCTGCACGAAAAGCCCTTTGAGGGGGTGAACGGCAGCGGCAAGCACAACAACTGGTCCCTGTCCGCCCCCGGCATGAACCTGCTGGACCCCGGCGACACCCCCAAGGACAACCTGCAGTTTTTGATCTTCCTGGCGGCCATCATCAAGGCCGTGGACGAATACAACGACCTTTTGCGCATGAGCATCGTGGGCGCGGGCAACGAACACCGCCTGGGCGGCAACGAAGCGCCCCCGGCCATCGTGTCCATCTTCATGGGCGAGGTGCTGGAGGGCATTCTGGAGGCCATCGCCACCGGCAATGAGTATGTGGCTCCCGCTGCTGCCAAGATCGACCTGGGTGTGGAGGTGCTGCCCCAGTTCGCCAAGGACGACACCGACCGCAACCGCACCAGCCCCTTTGCCTTCACCGGCAACAAGTTCGAGTTCCGGATGCCCGGCTCCTCGGTGAACATCTCGGACGCCAACACCATCCTGAACACCGCCGTGGCCAAGGAGCTGAAGGGCTACGCCGATGAGCTGGAGCAGGCCGAGGACTTTGACAAGGCGGTGGTGGCCCTCATCAAGCGTACCATCCGGGATCACAAGCGGGTGATCTTCAACGGCAACGGCTACAGCAAGGAATGGGAAGAGGAAGCTGCCCGCCGGGGCCTGAACAACGAGTCCAGCGCCTGCGAGGCCCTGGGCGCTTTCGTGGATCCCAAGAACATCGCCCTGTTCGAGCAGATGGGCGTTCTGAGCGAGGCCGAGTGCCGCAGCCGCTACGAGGTAAAACTGGAAAATTACGCCAAGGTGCGCCACATCGAGGCGGTGACCATGATGGAGATGGCCCGCCGCCAGCTGGTGCCCGCCGCCAGCCGCTACATGAGCGACATCGCCAAGGGCATCGTGCGCAAAAAGAACGCCTGCCCCGGCATCAGCTGCAAAGCCGAGGAGAAGGTGCTGCGCCAGCTGACCAACTACACCGATGCCATGAGCGACGCCGCCGACCGGCTGGAAGCCTGCGTGGAAAAGGCCGAGCGCTGCCAGGGCGCGCTGGAGACCGGCCGCTGCTACCACGACGTGGTGCTGCCCGCCATGAGCGACCTGCGGGCCGCCGCCGATGCCGCCGAGTCCATCTGCGGCGCGGACTACTGGCCCCTGCCCAGCTACAGCACCATGCTGTTCTACGTATAAAATAAGAGCAAATGCAAAAGGAACGCTTATAAAGCGAAAGATTTCGGTCTTAAACAGCCCCCTAACGAAGCTGGCTGAGGAATCGTTTTCTGTCTTATGCCAGTTCACATCGGGGCGCGGACGATTCCCTGGCGCAGATTATCGCCGGGCCGTCTCCCTTTTTCTACGCAAAGGGGGTCGTGGAAGTTACGCAAAACCGGCATCCTGGGAAGCAATGTCATTCAGTTAAGTACCAATCCCCGCCATTAAGGGGCAGATGTACGCTATCTGCCTCTTAGCGGCGGGGTGTTTTTGCAGCTTCGTTAAGCCATTCGTGAAATTTGCAAAAACTGTTTTGAAAACAATTTCAAAGAAATAGTTTGGAGGTACAGGGGATATGATTAAAATGAATAATACTGGTGAGATTGCGCCGGTTGATGGAGAAGGTGCCTTGTTGGAAGTAACCCAAGGTCTTCTGATGGATGCTCGGTCTGCTCTCGACCACAAAAAATCGATAAGCATCCCGATTTCAGAGCTTGCAACGCTTGGTGCAGGAGTGTCTTCCCTTATTCCAGCATTGAATACAGTGACAACAACCACAACACTTGCAACAGACGGTCTCTTTAGAATAGCAAACCAAGCCTCCGGAGATGTGCTGAAGATGGCTAAAAACGGAAATGCATGGGGTGCAATGCATACTGCAAATGGCGGATCTAAAATGGTTCAGTTAGCTGAGGCAGGACCTCTTACAGCAACTTCGCAAGCGGTAAGAGCAATCAATCCTGCGACTATGATGATGGCCGTTGCTTTATACTCCATTGAAAGACATCTTGGAGAGATTGCTGAAACGCAGAAGCAGATTCTTCATTTTCTGGAAATTAAAGATGAAGCAAATGTGGAAGCTGATCTTGAAACTTTGACTGAACTTATCACGAACTACAAACATAACTGGGATAACAATGTGTATGTTCAGAACAGCCATAAGATGGTTATGGATATTAAGCGGACGGCACGGAGCAATATGCTTTCTTATCAGAAGAAAGTGGATGAACTCATGTCAGCTAAAAAACTTGTAGTTGCTCATGGGCAAGTGAAATCAATTTTGACAAATTTAGAAAAGCGGTTTAAATATTACAGACTTTCTTTGTACACATATTCCCTTGCTTCAATGATGGAAATAATGCTTGGCGGGAATTATAAAGAGGAATACATTTCCAGTATCAAAGACGATATTACAAAATTGACAGAGACATACCGCTCGCTATTCGAGAAGAGCTCTTATTATCTGGAGAAGCTTGGTGGTTCTGCTCTGGAGGCAAATGTTTTAAAAGGCGTGGGCACAGCCGGAAAAGCAGTTGGTAAGGTTATCGGCAGCATTCCTTTCATTAAAGAGGGACCTGTTGATGAGTTTCTCCAGGATAGCGGTGCGAACTTGAAGAAAAATGCTGTCGGTATGGAAAAAGAAGCTGTACATTGTTTCGCTTCTCTCGGCAATCCGGGTACCCGTGTGTTTATCGACAGAATGGAAGATATGATTCAAATTTACAACCATACCGAACAGATTTTCTTCGATGACAAAAAGATTTATCTTGTGTCGGCAAGCTGACAATCCTATTTGTTGGAGAGTAAGCCAAGAGAATAAACACAAACAATGTGTAGATTTCATCCCAAAGAAACGAACAAAAAGGCACCACCCCACAAAAGTGAGGTGGTGCCTTTTTTATCTTTGCTCAAAAGCTTAACTTAATGACATTGTCTCCGGAAGAACTGCTTTCTTCCGGGGATGCCGTTTTTTGTGCGTCATTTTGATTCGCTTGTTTGCCGGCAGTCCCTTTTGTTGTATCACGGGAGAGCTGTCAGGGCTGGCCGGTGAGGTCCCGCACGATCTTGCCCGCAATGATCAGGCCCGCCGCGCCGGGCACGAAGCTCACGCTGCCGGGGGTCTGCTTTTTGGGGTTGCCGGGGC
>CASEVW010000049.1 GCA_949291395.1 uncultured Oscillospiraceae bacterium
CCAGGTGCTGGAATACACGCCCCTTTTGCAGCCCCTGGTGATCGCCGCCGTGCTCACCATCCTGGCCACGGTGCTCTGCCACCTGCTCACCATCGCCCGGGAGATGCGGGGCCTGATCCTGGGCAACCTGGCGGGCCTTGCCGCCGCCCTGATCGCCAGCCCCCCGCTGCTGCGTGCCTTTGATGTGTACGGCGCGGCCTGGGCCACCATCCTAGGCATCGGGTTGCAGGCCCTGGCCCTGCTGGGCTTTTTGCTGTGGCGCTGCAAAAAGCAGTTTGCCGGCTGACCCTTTATAAAAACAAAAAAGGACCCGTGGGGCCCGCATCGTGCGGGCCCCACGGGTCCTTTTCTTTGCTCGTTTATTGGGTCAGCCGTTTGTGCCGCTGGCCGCGCCAGTAAGAGTAGAGCTGCGGAACCGGCATCAGCAGCAGCCACAGCAGCATATACCAGGCGTTGGCCGGGAACAGCCAGGTGCTCAGGATGATGGCAATGCCGCACACGCCCCAGCATCCGCCGGCAAAGTAGTGGATGCGCTTCCAGTGCACCTCACCGATGGCGGTGTATTCGTCCCGGATGCCCCAGCGGGAACCAAAGGGCAGCTGGGGCACGTAAGCGCCCACCATCAGCACGCCCAGGCCCACCAGGCTGCACAGCAGCACCGGCGCAAGGGGCGCGCCGGTCAGGTTGGCGCTGTAGACCACGCTGTAGGTGCCCACCGCCGCCACCGGGAACAGCCAGCTGAGCCCCTCCCGCAGAAAGCCCATCATGCATTCGCCCCACACGGTCTTGTGGGCACTGGTGTAAAGCACCAGCTGGGCGATGAAAAAGACCGCCGGGATGGCGAACACCGCAAAGGCCTTGGGCATGGTGCCGCTCACCGCGCCGTCCGTAAAGCTCCACTGCACCGCCATGGTGCCAGGCAGCGCGCCGTAATACAAAAGCCCGGCGGCCACCGGCAGCACACAGGCTGCAAGTCCCGCCCAAAACGGAGGATCCATCTGCTTTTTCATTCTTCGCACGCTCCTTTCCCGGTCCGGGAAAGCGCCTTTGTTGCAGGGCGTTCGCCGGGCCCTTTCGGTCAGTTTTCTTACTTTAAATGTAATTCTTTTTTCTGCGGCTGTCAAACGGTTTTTCGGCGCATTTTGGGGCTTTGGCAGCCCCTTTTCTTGTGCGGGCTTTTGTTTGTGCGCCGGGCCGCCGGTTTGCAAAAAAATCGCGTTTTTTCGGGGCCCTGCACACGGGGTTTGCAAAGAATTTATAAAATTTTTCCCGCCGGTTTGTATTCCGCCGCCCGGCGTGGTATAATCAGACAATACAATGATCCAAACCGGATCAGATAGGGAGGGAAGAGCGATGAAATATTGCAAAAAATGCACCATGCCGGATACCCGGCCCGGCATCACCTTCGACGAGGAGGGCGTTTGCAGCGCCTGCCGCCATTACGAGAGCCGCTCCCAGGTGGACTGGGATGCCCGCTGGAAGGAATTTGAAGCCCTGTGCGACAAATACCGGGGCTGCAACGGCCCTGGCGGATACGACTGCGCCGTGGCCGTTTCCGGCGGCAAGGACAGCCATTTCCAGGTGTACATCCTGAAAGAGGTCATGAAGATGAACCCCATCCTCTTCAGCGTGGAAGACAACTTCCCCATGACCGAAGCGGGCAAGCACAACCTGAAAAACATCAGCGAGGAGTTTGGCTGCACCATCATCAGCTGCAAGCCCAACATCAAGGCCCAGAAGACCCTGATGCGCGCCTTTTTTGAAAAGTACGGCAAGCCCACCTGGTATGTGGACCGGCTGATCTACACCTTCCCGCTGCACATGGCCCTCAAGTTCAACACGCCGCTGCTGTGCTACGGCGAGAACGTGAGCTTTGAGTACGGCGGCAACGCCGACGAGGAGACCTACTCCGCCAAAGGCCAGATCGAAAACGGCGTGGCCGTAGGCTTCCCGGAAGAAGAACTGCTCAGCTACGGCGTGTCCGCCAACGACCTGGCCCTCACCAAGGCCCCCAGCGCCGAGGAACTGGCCAAGCTCGACCCCTTCTACATGAGCTATTTCCTGCCCTGGAACAGCTACAAAAACTACCAGCTGGCCAAGAGCCGGGGCTTCCACGACCTGACCCACGAGTGGGACCGCCGCCATCATGTGGAAAACTTTGACCAGATCGACTCCCGTGCTTACCTGGTGCACTCCTGGCTGAAGTATCCCAAGTTCGGCCACGCCGCCGCCACCGACTACACCGCCCGCTACATCCGTTACGGCATGCTCACCCGTGAGGAAGCCATCCCCATGATCAAAGAGCGGGACGGCGCTTTGGATCCCCTGTGCGTGCGGGATTTCTGCGCGTTCTGCGGCTACACCGAGAGCGAGTTCTGGGCCATTATGGACAAGTTCTACAACACCGACATCTTCTACAAGGATGAATACGGCCGCTGGATGCTGAAACATCCCATCTGGGAAGAAAACAAATAAAGCATTGCTTTTGCCCCGCTTTTTTGCCGAAAAGCGGGGCATTTGCTGCTTTTTTCCCGGGAATTTTCCGCAAAATGGAAAAATCGCCCTTGACAAATCAAACAAACAACGGTATCATATTGCCATATTCGAAAAAGCGATGAAGAGAAGAGTACGCTTTCGGCATCGACCCTTACTAGAGAGCCCCGGCGGTGGAAACGGGCAGGGAACAGGAAGCAGAACATGGTCTCGGAGCTGCGTGTGCGAAGAACAGGAGTTCTAAGTGCCCGCCGGGAACGCCCGTTAAAGCGTCAGGCTGTAATCAGTTCATTTCTGCCGCAGCCGGTAAGGCCGTTGTCCCCGCAAGGGGCCGGTGAACCAAGGTGGTACCACGAAGTCTTTTCAAAGGCTGTCGTCCTTGTTTTGTTGCAAGGACGGCAGCCTTTTTTGTTTTTCTCGCCCCCAAAGCCGGGGCGGCCACTCTACCCTTGAGCGCAAAGGAGCATGCAGATTCATCATGTTTGAGATCAAACATCTGACCAAGGTCTTTCCGGACAAATCCGGCAAGGTGGTAGCGTTGCAGGACGTTTCCACCACCATCGAAAACGGCGACATCTTCGGCATCATCGGCATGAGCGGCGCGGGCAAAAGCACCCTTTTGCGCTGCCTGTGCCTGCTGGAACACCCCACCGAGGGGCAGATCCTGCTGGACGGCCGTGACCTGGCCCACCTGAAAGGCAAAGATCTTTTGGAAGCCCGCCGCCAGATGGGCGTGGTGTTCCAGGGCTACAACCTGCTGATGCAGAAGACCGTGGCCGAAAACATCGCCTTCCCCCTAAAGCTTTCCGCCTACGATAAAGACGCCGTGAACAAGCGGGTGGCGGAGCTTTTGGATCTTGTTGGCCTTGCGGACAAGGCCCAAAGCTATCCCAGCCAGCTGTCCGGCGGGCAGAAGCAGCGGGTGGCCCTGGCTCGGGCGCTGGCCTCCAACCCTCAGGTGCTGCTGTGCGACGAGCCCACCAGCGCCCTGGACCCCCTCACCACCAAAAGCGTGCTGGAGCTTCTGCGGGACATCAACCGCAAGCTGGGGGTCACCATCATCATCATCACCCACGAGCTGGCGGTGGTCAAGGCCATCTGCAACCGGATGGTGGTCATCGACGGCGGCCGCTTTGTGGAGCAGGGCGACGCCGAGACCATCTTCGAGCATCCCCAAAGCGACGTGGCCCGGCTGCTGCTGGGCAAGGAGGAATAAACCCATGGCAGAATTTTTTGCAGAATACGGCAGCCTTCTGTGGGAAGGCACGCTGGAGACCCTATACATGACCTTCGTGCCCACCCTGGCGGCCTACATCATCGGCCTTCCCCTGGGCGTGCTGCTCACCACCACCAAGCCCGGCGGCATCATGGCCGCCCCCCGGTTCAACGCGGTGTTCGGCTGGTTCGTGAACCTGTTCCGCAGCATCCCCTTTATGATCCTGATTTTCTTCGTTCTCCCTTTCACCCGGCTCATCGCCGGCACCTCCATCGGCGCCACCGCCGCCAACGTTCCCCTGTCCATTGCGGCGGCCCCCTTCGTGGCCCGCATGGTGGAGCAAAGCCTGGAAGAGATCGACACCGGCGTGGTGGAGGCTGCCCGCTGCATGGGCGCCACCAACTGGCAGATCATCACCCGGGTGCTTCTGGTGGAAAGCGTGCCCAGCCTTTTGCGGGGCCTGTCCATCACCATCATCACCATCTTCGGCTACACCGCCGTCACCGGCGCTGTGGGCGCGGGGGGCCTGGGCAACATCGCCTTCCGGTTCGGCTACCAGCGCTACCAAAGCGACGTGATGTACGCCACCATCATCCTGGTGGTCATCCTGGTGTGCATCATCCAGAGCGTCTGCAACCTGCTGGCCAAAAAGGCCGACAAGCGCAATCGCTGATCCCTTTTCCCTTTGGCAAAACAGCGGCCGGGCGGGCTGCGCGCGACCCCGCCGCCCCGCTGTTTTCGATAACACGAAACACCATTTCACATGAAAATAGAGGAGTGTGATCCCATGAAAAAAATTCTTGCATTGGCCCTCAGCGCCTGCCTGGCGGTTAGCCTGGCAGCCTGCGGCGGCTCTTCCGACGGCTACAAGATCGGCATCCCCGCCGACGCCACCAACGGCGGCCGTGCCCTGCTTCTGCTGCAGGACCAGGGCATCCTGACCCTGACCGAGGGCGTTGGCCTGGAAGCCACCGAGCGTGACATCGCCGAGAACCCCTACAACGTGGAGATCGTTCCCATGGAGGCCGCGGCCCTGCCCAGCAGCCTGCC
Source organism: uncultured Oscillospiraceae bacterium (assembly GCA_949291395.1). Classification (GTDB taxonomy): domain Bacteria; phylum Bacillota; class Clostridia; order Oscillospirales; family Ruminococcaceae; genus Allofournierella. Next base: position 4,760 of record CASEVW010000049.1, read on the forward strand.
CGATCTGGACTTTGCGGTCATCAACGGCAACTATGCCTCCGGCGCCGGCATCGGCGACACCCTGCTGGTGAGCGAGGACGCCCAGAGCGTGGCCGCCCAGACCTACGGCAACGTGCTGGCGGTGAAAGAGGGCCGGGAGACCGAGCCCGCCATCCAGGCGCTGGCCGCCGTGCTGATGAGCCAGGACGTGCAGGACTGGATCGCCGAAAATTATGACGGCGTGGTCATGCCCATGGGCGCTGCGGATCTGGCCATCCCCGAGATCAGCGAGCCGGTCACCCTGAAAGTGGGCGCTTCCCCCAGCCCCCACGCCGAGATCCTGGAATACGCCGCCCCCATCCTGGCCGAGCACAACGTGACGTTGGAGATCACCGAGTTTGACGACTATGTGATGCCCAACACCGCCGTGGAGGACGGCAGCCTGGACGCCAACTACTTCCAGCATCAGCCCTACCTGGACGACTTCAACGCCGAGCAGGGCACCCACATCGTCAGCGTGGTGGTTCCCCACTACGAGCCCATGGGCATCTACCCGGGCAAGACCGCCGATCTGAGCGTGTTCAGCAAGTAAGCTCTCCCCCCCTGAAAGCAAGCAAAAACACTTGTCAAACAGCTCAAAAGCTGGATAGCGGAAAACCCGTCATACGGGCCGAGTAGAACGAAAAAAGCGCGGAACTTGAACACTCTTGTCAAGTTCCGCGCTTTCTGTTATTATCATTTTAGTGGTGCTGCCGGATACGGCAGGCGGTTAGTCCCTATGCACGCTGCGCGTTGCAGCGGCGGCGGGGCGAAAACTCCGTTTTTCCCCGCTGCTTTTTCGCAGAGGGGGTGATACTTCCATGACACTGCAAGATGTCCTCGGCCTTTTCGCCCAAGCCGAGGCCGGGCAAGGAAGCTTTGCCTGCGGACTGACGATTTTGTGTAACTGACAGCGTCAGAGCTCCTAGCTAACCACCAAGGGTAGCGTTGTCGCTCTTCCTTGCATTTACAGCAAAATCGCCGGGCCGCAGGTGCCAAGCAGCCCTGGCCCTCGTTTTTGAGAGCAAAACAGATGAAAAGGGGCACCCCAATACTTGGTGTATTGGGGTGCCTCTTTGAGTTTGTTAGGCTCCAAAAACGTAAGCCAGGGCCAAAGCTTCCTTACTCGGACTCGGCTAAGTGGGCGGGATCGTCTTTGTGACCTTTCAGATCGTTTGGACAGTCACACATAACGACAAAAAACGGAAATGACCGCCACGCCCTGACAAAGCTGCGGTCATTCCGTAACAATCTAAGGGACTAACCCGTCACCGGGCAGCACCACTTTCTATTAGTATTATATCCTGCATCCTCAAAAAATGCAAGTACGATCAAGGGGGCTGTTGCAAAATGGAAGCAACAGCCCCCTTTCTTTGTTTCTTTATCCGTTGCTGGAATCGGTCATACCGTCTCCTCCACGGGTTTGGCCCGGTCCTCTTTGGGCAGCCAGTGGCCCAGTTTGTAATAGGCGATAAAGCACAGGCTGGTGATGATCCAGCTGACCGGGTAGCTGGCCACCACCGTCATGATGTCCTGCTTTTGGGGCACCACCAAAAAGACCCACAGGATGCGCAGGCCGCACACGCCGCAGCCGGTGAGGATCATGGGGATCAGCGACTGGCCGCAGCCACGGATCGCGCCAGACAGGATCTCGATGCACACATAGGTCACATAGAAAGGCATCATGCCGTACACGATCCGGTTGCCGATCTCCAGCACCACGGCGTCCTGGGTGAACATGCCCAGCAGCAGGCTGGAAGAGGCGATCATCAGCACGCTCATCACCACCGCCGTGCCGGCGCTCATGCCCAGGCAGACCCGCACGCTTTTGCGCACCCGATGGTACAGCCCAGCGCCGTAGTTCTGGCCCGCAAAGGTGGTGATGGCGATGCCGTAAGCGCCGATGACCATCCAGAAAAAGCCGTCCACCTTGGTAAAGCTGGTCCAGGCGGCCACCGTGTCGGTGCCGAAGGAGTTGATGCAGCTCTGCAGGATCACGTTGGAGATGGAGTACATGTTGGACTGCAGGCCCGCCGGGATGCCCACCTGCATCACCCGGCTCAGGCTGCGGCCGTCAAAGCCCAGCTCTTTGCAGTCCAGCTGGTAGATGGCCGTGGTGCGCACCAGGGCCAAAAAGATCAGGATGGCGCTCACCCACTGGGAGATGGTGGTGGCAAGGCCCGCGCCCAGCGCGCCCATGCTCATCACCGCCACGAACAAGATGTCCAGCACGATGTTCACAAAGCAGGCCACGATGAGGAAGTACAGCGGCCGCTTGGTATCGCCCACCGCCCGCAGGATGCCCGCGCCCACGTTGTAGAAAAAAGAGGGGATCATGCCCAGGCAATAGGCCACCAGGTAGTCCACCGCGTATTCCATCACGTCCGCCGGGGTGCCCATGGCCACCAGGGCCGGGCGGGCCGCCAGGATGCCGATGATGGTGAAAGCAAGGCCGCCCACCAGGGACATGGCCGCCGAGGTATGAACCGTTTTGCGCACCCGGTCCACGTCCCGGGCGCCCACGCCCTGGGCCACCACCACGGTGGTGCCTGCCGCAACGCCCACGAACAGGTTGACCACGATGCTCACCAGGTTACTGGTGCCGCCGCCCACCGCCGCCAGCGCCGCCTTGCCCACGAACTGGCCCACGATGATGGCGTCGAAGGTGTTGTACAGCTGCTGAAAAAACGTGCCGAACAAAATGGGGAAAAAGAACAGCAAAAGCTGCTTCCAGATCACGCCGTGAATGATCTGGTTTTCTTCCGTTGCGTGTGACATTCGAATCTACTTCCTCTTTTCTGTTGCATAATTAAGATGCCATAACGCTGTTATTCAAAACCACACCAGTATAACACGATTGCAGCCCTCTGTCGATACGGCCCGCCCCTTTGGGACAAAAACCGTCGCTTTGCCCAAAGCACTCCCCGTTTTCCGCCCCGCCTTTGCCGAAAAAACAGCCGCTTCGCTGCGTTTGTGGGCAGCAAAGCGGCTGTTTTGTTTCATTTCCATCAGGCGGCCCGGTCCGCGCCGGCCAGGGGCCCTTGATAGGCCACCCGGTATGGCCGGATGCCGGTAAAATCCTGCGGGCGCACCAGGCTGGCATCGCAGGGCAGCTGCAAGGCCCCCGCCTCCTGCAACAGGCGGGCCACAAAGTGGCTGCACACAAATTTGCCCCGCCGCCGGTGGGCCACGCCCAGGGCCGAAAAGGCCAGCCCCAGCACATCGTAGTGATAGTCCAGCTGCCGCCGTTCCATCCGTTCCAGCCGCCGGGCGATCTGGTCGTAAGCCCGCTGGCTCACCGGCAGCTCCAGCAGCAAACTGTCCGCCCCGCCGCACCGGCCATACACACCGCTGTGCAGGTCCTCCCGGATGAATCCGGCGGGCAGCGGCAGGGCCTCATACCGGCGGGCAAAGCTGTACATCCGGGTCAGGCCCCGGTCCAGCGCCAGGCTCACATGGGTATAGCGGTTGCCGGTCAGCTGGTGCATAGTGCGGGCAAACAGGGTATCCGTGCGGGAAAGCAGTATGTAAATATTCGGCATTCCGATCCCTCCCTCTTGCTTTCTATTGATACAACGCGCCAGAGGGCGTGATTTCCTCAAGTTTTTCTCTTCAACAAAATTTGTTCCGAGCCACGGGCATGTACCGGGGGTCGGAACACCTTGACAGAAAAACGCCCCGATTTTGTGTGCTCTGTGCGCAAAATCGGGGCGTTTTTCGCCGGAAAAGGGTACTGGGGGAAACCAATAAGCATCCCCTGCGCCTAGCGCAGGGTGTGCGTTTGGTGTCCCTCGGGAGTCTGGCGCGGCATTTTTCCAGCCTCAGATTTGACACCTTGCCTTGGTTCCACCTATAATAAAAGCAATTTCCCCCGCTTTGGGGCTTGCAAAGGAGTGTTCTGCCATGCGCCATCTGGGCACACAAACATTGACCACCCCCCGCCTGGTCCTGCGGCCGCAGGCTGCCAGCGATGCCATCGCCATGTACGAGACCTGGGCCAATGACCCCCTGGTCACCCGGTTTCTCCGCTGGGAGCCCCACAAGGACTGGCTGGAGACCGCCCAGCTGCTGGCCGCCTGGGAAGGGCTGTACCGCAGCCCCGATTACTACCAGTGGGGCATCTGCCTGAAAGACTCGGGCCGGCTCATCGGCAGCATTTCGGTGGGCGAAGGCGAGGATCAGTCCCCCGACGCCTGGCAGGCCCCCGGCCTGGATTTTTCCCACGGGGTGTGGGAGCCGGGCTACTGCATCGGCCGGGCCTTTTGGGGCCAGGGCTACACCACCGAAGCGCTGGAAGCGGTGCGGGACTTTTGGTTCCGCCAGGTGGGCGGGGCCTGGCTAGCCTGCTGCCATGCGGTGGAGAACCCTGCCAGCGGCCGGGTGATGCAGAAAGCGGGCTGGCGGTATGACCACGACACGGTGTACCACAAGTTCGACGGCACGCCGGTGCCCTGCCGGGCATACTATCAAACAAACCCCTATCAACAATAAGACCAACAAGGAGCTTTTATGAGTGAATTGATGCTGCAAGACAAAGAACCGGTAAAAGTGGTGCTGCTGGGCCTGGACCTGGGCCAGTTTGACGCCGACCGGAGCATGGAAGAGCTGAGCGCTCTGTGCGAGGCCAACGGCATGGAGGCCGTGGCCCAGGTGCTGCAGCGGCGGGCCGCCCCCGAGGCCGGCACCCTGCTGGGCGAGGGCAAGCTGGAAGAAGCCCGGCAGCTGTGCGCCGACCTGGAAGCCGAGGCCGCCATCTTTGACGGCGAGCTTTCCGGCAGTCAGATCCGCAACCTGTCCGAGCTGCTGGACGTGGAGGTGCTGGACCGCACCATGCTCATCCTGGAAATTTTCCGCAGCCGGGCGGTGACCGGCGAGGGCAAGGTGCAGACCGAGCTGGCCACCCTGCGCTATCGGCTGCCCCG
>CASEVW010000050.1 GCA_949291395.1 uncultured Oscillospiraceae bacterium
CACTCGGCGGTCAGCAGCGGGGATTGCAGCTGCTCCGGCAGGACGGTAATCAGGGAAATGGCGTCGTGGGACGGCAAAAGCTGCACGGTTTTCTTGCTCTTTTTGCGTTCCAGAAAGCCGGAGGAGACCAATTTCTCTAAAATCCCGGCGCGGGTGGCGGGGGTGCCCAGCCCTTTACGCTCGGCGTCCTCCGGCATATCGTCCTTCCCGGCAGTTTCCATCGCAGAAAGCAGCGTGTCCTCGGTGAAGTGTTTGGGCGGGGTGGTCTTACCCTCCTTGACGGCGGCCCCCGTGACCGGCAGCTCCTGGCCCTCGGTCAGTTCTGGCAGGGCCTTGTCCTCGGTTTCTTTATCCGGCTCCGCATTTTTCATGCTGGCCCGGTAGGCGGCGTCCAGCGCCCGCCAGCCGGGCTGCTTCACTGTGCGGCCTTTGGCGGTGAACTCCGCGCCATCGCATTCCACCGTGACAGCGGTCTCGGCGTAGGTATAGGGCGGAGCCACCGCACACAGCAGCCGCAGGGCCACCAGCTCCAGAATGGTCCGTTCGCCCACCGGCAGAGCGGACAGGTCAGCCTCCCGGATGTTCCGGGTAGGGATCACCGCATGGTGGTCGGTCACTTTCTTGTCGTTGATGACCGCCGCCGCATTGCAGGAAATGGCGATGCCCTTGCGGAACGGCATGGCATTGGCGACCAGATTCACCAGCACCGGCAGGCCCTCGGCCATGTCGGAAGTCAGGTAGCGGCTGTCCGTCCGGGGATAGGTGCAGAGCTTCTTTTCATAGAGGTTTTGCAGGTAGTCCAATGTCTGCTGCGCCGTGAAGCCCAGCAAGCGATTGGCGTCCCGCTGGAGTGTTGTCAGGTCGTAGAGGGCGGGCGGCTTCTCGGATTTGTCCTTGCGCTCCACCTTTTCCACCGTGGCGGCCGCACCCTGACAGGCGGTTTTCAGCTGTTCGGCATCGGCTTTTTTGTCCATGCGGGCGCTGGCAGCGGTAAAGCCGGGCAGGTCCAACTGTACCGTATAAAACGGCACCGGCTTGAAGGCGTCGATCTCGGCCTCCCGTTGGACAATAAGGGCCAGCGTCGGGGACATAACGCGGCCAATGTTGAGGGTGCGGTGGTACAGCACCGAAAACAGCCGGGTGGCGTTGATACCCACCAGCCAGTCGGCCTTGGCCCGGCAGAGGGCTGCCTGATGCAGACCATCATAGTCCGCGCCGGGGCGCAGGTTGGCAAAGCCCTCCCGGATGGCGGAATCCTCCATGCTGGAGATCCACAACCGGCGTATGGGCTTGGTGCAGCCCGCCAGACAGTAGACGGTGCGGAAAATCAACTCACCTTCGCGCCCGGCATCGCAGGCGTTGACCACCTCGGTCACGTCCTCCCGCCGCAGCAGGGTACGCAGCACATCGAACTGATCCCGTTTGTCCTTGGCGATGGTGAAGCGCCAGGTCTCCGGCAAAATCGGCAGGTCATCATAGCGCCACTTGGCGTAGTCAGGGTTATAGGTGGCGGCATCGGCCAGCCCGGCCAGGTGCCCCAGGCACCAGCTCACCAGCCAGCCGCCGCCCTCCAAGTAACCGTCTTTGCGGGTAGTAGCGCCCAGTACAGCGGCCAACGAATTTGCAACCGAAGGTTTCTCGGCAATTACCAATTTCATTTCTGTCTCCTCCTTTCACGCAGCCACGCGGTCAGCTCTTTGTGGCAGAAGCCCACGCAGGGCTGGCCGGGGCGGTAGTTTCCGCAGCCATAACAGGGGTGGCCGGGAGATAAAGAGGGAGGACGGGAAGCTGCCTTCCCGCCCTCCGGCCTGCGCGTCATCATGGGTTCATAGGGGCTGTCGGTAAACCGGGTCATTTGGCCGGGGTCTCGCTTTCCTCATCGCCGCCCCCGTCGGCGTCCTCCGGCTCGTCGGATTCCTCGCTCTCCCAGGGGTCCTCGTCCTCCTCTTCGGTATCGTCCTCGCCGTAGTCATAATCATCCAGGTTGTCGCTGCCCCTGGTCTTGGGCTTCTGCTTGATGAATTTGAAGTAGACCAGCGCACCGATGCCGCCCAGCACAGCCAGCACCACAAGCAG
>CASEVW010000051.1 GCA_949291395.1 uncultured Oscillospiraceae bacterium
CAAACGCCGCCCAGGGTCTCGATGCCCAGGCTCAGGGGGGTGACGTCCAACAGCAGGATGCCGCCCACTTCCTTGTTCAGCACGCCGCCCTGGATGGCAGCGCCGATGGCAACGCACTCGTCGGGGTTGATGCCCTTGAAGGGCTCGCAGCCCATCTCCTTCTTAACGGCTTCCTGCACGGCGGGGATACGGGTGGAACCGCCCACCAGCAGCACCTTGCCCAGCTCGGAGGGACGCAGGCCGGCGTCCTGCAGGGCCTTGCGCACGGGGACCATGGTGCGCTCCACCAGATCGGCGGTCATCTTGTCGAACTGAGCGCGGGTCAGGGACATATCCAGATGCTTGGGGCCGGTGGCGTCGGCGGTGATGAAGGGCAGGTTGATGGCGGTGCTGGGCACGCCGGACAGCTCGATCTTGGCCTTCTCGGCGGCTTCCTTCAGGCGCTGGGCAGCCATCTTGTCATTGCGCAGGTCGATGCCGTTCTCCTTCTGGAACTCGTCGGCCATCCAGTCGATGATGCGCTGGTCAAAGTCGTCGCCGCCCAGGTGGGTGTCGCCGTTGGTGGCCAGAACTTCGGTCACGCCGTCGCCCATCTCGATGATGGAAACGTCGAAGGTGCCGCCGCCCAGGTCGTAGACCATGATCTTCTGGTCGTTGTCCTTGTCCGCGCCGTAAGCCAGAGCAGCGGCGGTGGGCTCATTGATGATGCGGCGCACGTTCAGGCCGGCGATGGTGCCGGCGTCCTTGGTGGCCTGGCGCTGGCTGTCGTTAAAGTAAGCGGGCACGGTGATGACCGCCTCGGAAACGGTCTCGCCCAGGTAAGCCTCGGCGTCGGCCTTCAGCTTCGCCAGGATCATGGCGCTGATCTGCTGGGGATTGTAGTCCTTGCCGTCGATGTCCACCTTGTAGTCGGTGCCCATGTGGCGCTTGATGGAGCTGACGGTGCGCTCGGGGTTGGTGATGGCCTGGCGCTTAGCAACCTGGCCCACCAGGCGCTCGCCGGTCTTGGTGAAGCCCACCACGCTGGGGGTGGTGCGGGCGCCCTCGGCGTTGGCGATCACAACGGGCTCGCCGCCCTCGATAACGGATACACAGCTGTTGGTGGTACCCAGGTCAATACCAATGATCTTACTCATGATCGATTACCTCTCTTTATTGTTGAATGTATACAAGAAGTGATGTTGTCGTTTTTATCAAAAAGCCCCTTGGCTTTTCGGCTTGATTATTTTGGCGGACTATTCGGCCACCACCACGGTGGCGTGGCGCACAACCTTGTCGCCCAGTTTATAGCCTTTCTGGAAGACCTGCACCACGGTGCCGCTCTCCTGGCCTTCGGCGGCGGGCTGCTGCATCACGGCGCTGTGCACCTCCGGGTCAAAGGGAAGGCCCAGGGCGGGGATCTCTTCCACGTTCAGGGCTTTGAAGGCCTGGGCCGCTTTGTCCAGGGTCATCAGCACGCCCTTTTTGTAGTTCTCGTCGGTGGTGGGGGCATTGGCGGCCATTTCCAGGGTGTCCAGAATGGCCAGGATCTGGTTCACTGCAAAGCTGACGCCGTTGTTGAAGGCGGCATCCTGCTCCCGGGCCGAGCGCTTGCGGAAGTTCTCGTACTCGGCGGCGGTGCGCAGCAGCTGCTCCTTGGCAGCGTCTGCCGCGGCCTGGGCGGTCTGGGCCTGGGCCTTGGCGGCCTCCAGCTCAGCGGCCGGGTCCTTTTTCGTTTCGGCCTTTTCCGGCTCCTGCTCCGGGGCTGCGGTCTCGGTCTGCGGCTGCTGGGCCGCCGTATCCACCGTTTCCGGCTCCTGGGCCGCCGTGGTCTTTTTCTCTTCGCTCATGTGTTTTCCTCCTGTGCCTTGCCGGCCATGCATTCGCCAAGCTTTAAGGCATAATACTCCAAAATGGGGATCAGCTGTTCAAAGGGCATCCGCACCGGGCCCAGCAGGGCGATGGCGCCGGTCAGGCCGCCGCCGGCCAGATACCGCTTGCTCATTACGCACAGCCCCGGCATGGGGTTTTCCATGTCCTCCCCCAGCAGCACCGAAGTGCGGCCGGTGGGCGGGGTGATGAAGCGGCCTGCCTTTTCCTGTTCGGCGAACAGTTCCAGCACGCCGGGCAGGCAGGATTTCAGCTGGGGCCAGCGCAGCAGGTACTGCTGGCCTTCCAAATAGGTGCGGGCCTTGGCGGCCTCTTCCAGCAGGGCTGCCGCCGCCTTTACCACCGGGTAAAGGGCCGCGCCCCGCTCGCCCAGGTCTGCCAGGATGCCGGCCAGCAGCGGCCGGTCCAGATCCGCCGGAGCCACGAAGGTGAGCCCCCGGTTCAGGGCCATGGCGGCCAGCTGGGCATCCGCCCGGGAAAGGCCGGTCTCCAGCCGGGCCACACGGGTGCGCACGCCTCCGGCGCTGGTCACGCCCAGCACGGCGGCGGAATAGCGCCCCACCTGCACCACCTCAAAGTGGGCGATGCACAGATCGTCCGACCGGGGGGTGGTGGCGGCCACCGTGTAGCCGGTGTGCTCCGCCAGGGCTTTGGCCGCCCCTGCGGCCAGTTTGTCGGGCTCGTAATCCAGGCCCGCGAACACCCGGTCGATCTCCGCCTTCTGGCGGGCGGTCAAACCGGCTTTGGGCTGCATCAAATGGTCCAGATAATAGCGGTAGCCCTTGGCGCTGGGCACCCGGCCCGCGCTGGTGTGGGGCTGTTCCAGCAGGCCCAGCTTTGTGAGGGCCGCCATCTCGTTGCGCAGCGTGGCGCTGGAGACTGCCATATCCAGATACTGACTGAGGGAGCCGGAACCCACCGGCTCACCGCCCTGTGTATACAGCGCAACGATCGCTTCCAGCACGCGCTGCTTACGGTCATCCATCGGCACCAGCCCACACCTCTTTTCCTTATCGTTTTAGCACTCTATGTTCCCGAGTGCTAAATTTATTTTACTCCATTTTATACAGCTGTCAAGTGCTGTGAGCAAAAAAATCGAAAGTTTCATGGTTTGTTCACAAAAAAAGCGCCGCAACGCCCGCCGGAACGCTCGTTCCGGCGGCGCTTGCAGCGCCTGCCCGCTGTGCAGGGTCTTGCTCTCAGCCCTCGGTCTGCTTTGCCAAAAAGGCCGCGGCGATCTGCAAAGCCTTGCGGGTCTCGGCGTCCGGCCGGGCGGCCTTGTCCTCGGTCAGCAGCATCACCGCGCCGGTCACGTCCCCCGCCGCCAGGATGGGGCAGGCCATCAGGATGTGCCGCTGCGCCCCCTCGCAGGGGAACACGCACTCCTCCGCTTTTCCCTCGTGGCAGAAAGGGCGGCGGTGGTCCATGATGCGCTCCAGCGGCAGGCTGACCCGCTTTTCCTGATAGTCCCGCCTGGCGGGTCCGGCGGCGGCGATGACGCTGTCCCGGTCGCACACAAGGGCGGTGTAGCCCAGGTTTTTCTGCAACACCTCGGCGTACTGGCCGGCGAAGGCGGTCAGCTCGCCCATGGGGGAATATTTTTTAAAGATCACCTCGCCGTCGCCGGTGGTGAAGATCTCCAGGGGGTCCCCCTCCCGGATGCGCTGGGTGCGGCGGATCTCCTTGGGGATGACCACCCGGCCCAGATCGTCGATGCGTCTTACGATTCCCGTTGCTTTCATGGCAAATATCCTCCCGAACAGATGTGTTTCCTGTTTCGTAGTATCTGCCAAAATTTCCACTTTATGCAAAAAGGGGCCGCTTTTCAGCGGCCCCAAGAAAAATTCAATTGTCTTCCGCCGTGCCGGTCAAACCGTTCCACAGCCGGTAGTAGGTGCCCTTTTTGGCCAGCAGCTGGGCGTGGCTGCCCTCTTCCTCGATGCCCTCTTTGCCCAGCACCAGGATGCGGTCGGCGTTCTGGATGGTGGTCAGCCGGTGGGCGATGGTCAGGGTGGTGCGGCCCTTGGCCAGCTGTTCCAGGCTTTGGCCCACCAGGATCTCGCTCTCGTTGTCCAGCGCGCTGGTGGCCTCGTCCAAGATCAGGATGGGCGGGTTTTTCAAAAATACCCGGGCGATGGAGATGCGCTGCTTCTGCCCGCCGGACAGCTTCACGCCCCGCTCGCCCACATAGGTGTCGTAGCCGTCCTTCAGCTGGGTGATGAAGTCGTGTGCGCCCGCCAGCTTTGCGGCGGCGATGACCTCTTCCCGGCTGGCCCCCACCTTGCCGTAGGCAATGTTCTCATACACGCTGCCACTGAACAGGTACACGTCCTGCTGCACCACGCCGATAGCCCCACGCAGGCTTTTCAGGGTAACGTTCTTCACGTCCTGCCCGTCGATGAGGATGCGGCCGCTGGTCACATCGTAGAACCGGGGGATCAGGTTGCACAGGGTGGTCTTGCCGCCGCCGGAGGGGCCCACCAGGGCCACCTTCTCGCCGGGCCGGATGGCCAGGTCCACATGCTGTAAGACCTTGTTGTGGTCGTCCGGGTATTCAAAGCTCACGTCCTCCAGGCGGATGCCGCCCTCCGTGACGGTCAGGGGCTTTGCGTCCGGCTCGTCGAAGATCTCCACGTCGGCATCCATGATCTCGCAGAACCGCTCGATGCCGGTCATGCCCCGCTGGAACTGCTCGGCAAATTCCACGATGCGGCGAATGGTGGCGATGAGGGTGGTCACATACAGCATATAGGCCACCATGTCGCCCGGGTCGATGCGGCCGAAGGCCAAAAACAGGCCGCCTGCCACGATGACCACCAGGTACATCAGGCCGTCGAACAGGCGGGTGCTGGTCTGGAAAGCCGCCATGTACCGGTAGGTCTGCTTTTTGATGTTTTTAAAGGCCTCGTTGTCCTTTTCAAACTTTTCCTTTTCCACTTCCTCGTTGGCAAAGGCTTTTACCACCCGCTCGCCCAGCAGGCTGTCCTCGATGCGGGCGTTCAGCTCGCCGATCTGCACCCGCTGGCGGCGGAAGGCCGCCCGCATCTTCTGGTTGATGAAGGTGGACACCACGGCCATCAGGGGCACGCAGGCGAAGAGGATGAGGGTGAGCGCCACGCTGGACTGGCAGAGGATGATGAAGGACGCCACGATCTTGATGGCGGCGATGAAAAATTCCTCCGGGCAGTGGTGGGCGAACTCGGTCACGTCGAACAGGTCGTTGGTGATGCGGCCCATGATCTGGCCCACCTTGGTGTTGGAGTAATAGGTGTACCCCAGGCGCTGCAGATGGGCAAAAGCGTCCCGGCGCATGTCGGTCTCCACGTACACGCCCATCACATGGCCCATATCCGCCATGTAGTAGTTGGCCGCGCCGTCGATGAGCCGCAGGATCAGGTACAGCGCGCCCAGCTGCAGCACCACCTGCACCGTGAGGGCCGCCGCATCGGTCATGGCGGTGTTGGTCAGGTAGCGCATGATCTGGGGCAGCACGATGTCGCATAGGGTGGTGAGGGCGGCGCAGGCAAGGTCCAGCAGCATGATGCGCCGGTACTTGCGCAGATAGGGCCAGAACCGCCGCAAAAGGCCTGGCTTTCGGGTGTTGGTAGTCATAAGTAGGATCCCTCTCTTTGTTTTCTGGCGGGCACTGGGCCCGGGCAAAGCAAAGAGCCCCCAAAAACTTTTTTGAGGACTCTTTGCGGCTCACTGGCTTGTGTTATGTATCCGTCCGTTTACCCTGCCGCAGCGGAAGACGCGCCTCCCTCCGCTGCCGCTCCGCCGTTGCTGGACGCAGCGGGCGGTTCCGGCACAGGGGCCGGGGCCTCGGTGGGTTCCGGTGCAGGTTCCGGCGTGGGGGCAGGCGCCGGGG
>CASEVW010000052.1 GCA_949291395.1 uncultured Oscillospiraceae bacterium
CGCAGGGCGGCGGCGGTCTCGGCGGCGTCCCCGAACAGCACCTCTCTTGCGGGGGACACGTGCAGCTTTTCCAGCGGCTCGTCCCGGCGCTGGCTCAGCACGTCAAAGCTGTTCAGGGTGTCGATCTCGTCCCCCCAGAACTCCGCCCGGGCCGGGGCCTTGGAATCCGGCGGGAAGATATCCACGATGCCGCCCCGCACGCTGAACTGGCCGGGGCCCTCCACCTGGCTGCGCCGGTGGTAGCCCGCCGCCAGCAGCCGGGCCGCCAGCTCCTTCACCGGGATGGTCATGCCCGGCTTCAAGGTCAGGGTGTTGGCGCAGAACTCCTCTTTGGGCACGGTGTACTGTAACAGGGCCTCGGCGGGCACGCACACCGCCTCCAGCCGGCCGCCCACCAGGTCCCCCAGCACCGCAAGGCGGCGGTACTCGTATTCCCGCCCCGCCCCCTCGATGGGCCGCAGCATAAAGTCCCGGGGCGGGAACACCGCCGCCGGCAGGCCCAGGGTCTCCAGATCCTGGGCAAAGCGGGTGGCCTCCGCCTCGCCCGCAGTCACCACCAGAACCTTGCGGCCGCTCTCTTTGGCCAGCTCCGCCAGCACCTGGGCGTGGCCCACCGGGGGCATGCCAAACAGCGCCGCGGCCCCCGGGGTGGCCAGAGCCGCCGCCAGCCGCTTGTATTCCGCCGTATTTTTGAATCGCTCGAACATGGTTCACCTCGTCATTTCCCCGCCGCCGGGCGGCAGAACAGTATCCCCGGCAAGCGCCTCCCCCAGGGGGGCCTGCCAGGGTCTTATCAAAACAGGCCAGGGGCCGCGCCGCCCCCCGCCTTTGTACTCTATTATTTATTATAAAAGAAAACCGACGCCGGGGCCAGTCGTTTTTGCCGCTTTTTGCGGCAGGGGCCTTCGTTTTGGCCACAAAGACAAAAGGGCCGCCCTGTTCATAAGACAGGGCAGCCGCCTTTTTAGTTAAATTTGTTCTGCGCCTCGCTCAGCTTGCCCGCTATGATCAGCCGCACGGCGGCTTCCACGTCCGGCAGCCGGGCTTCAAAGGCCTTCCGGTCTTCGCCACCCATCTTCCCCAGCACCCAGTTGGCCAGGTCGTATTCCGGGTTCGGCTTTTCCCCCACGCCCATGCGCACCCGGGCAAACCCGTCCGAGCCAAACCGGGCGATGATGTCCTTCAGCCCGTTGTGCCCGCCTGCCGAGCCGCTGGGCCGGATGCGCAGCTTGCCCGGCTTCTGGGTGATGTCGTCGCACAGCACGATCACATGGTCCAGCGGGATCTTGAAAAACTCCGCCGCCGCCTGGATGCTCCGGCCGGACAGGTTCATAAAGGTCTGGGGTTTCAGCAGCAGCACCTTGCAGCCGTCCACCACTGCCTGGCCGTACAGCCCCTCAAACTTTGCCTTGGTCACGCTGGCGTTCCACTGCCGGGCCAGATAGTCCACCCCGTCAAAGCCCACGTTGTGGCGGGTGCTCTCGTATTTTTTCCCCGGATTGCCCAGCCCGGCGATCAGCCAGTCGCCCTCCGCTTTCTGCCTTTTAAAAAACATACTTTTCCCCTTGATCGCATAATATAAACCGAACAGGTTCTTGTTTTCCTGTCCGGCCTGCAAAAATCTAAAAATTACACCATTATAAGAATAGCGCTTTTTTCAAAAAATGCAAGTATCAGTAAAAAATCTCACTACGCCCGCAGACCGGCCTTTCACCTTGTTTTTAAGATACTTTACAGTAATCTAACACAAAAAAATTCCAAAATCTTAAAAAAGTTATGGTATTTTTTACTCGAATCTGTTATAATGTGTTCATCACAAACGGAATGACAGGCATCGCCCAAGGCTTTGCTCTGGTCGATGCCAGCAATGGAGGTTGAAGATTTTGAACAAGAAAAAGTATCTTTATCTGTTCAGCGAGGGCAATCGCGATATGCGGGATATCCTCGGCGGCAAAGGCGCTAACCTGGCCGAAATGACCAACGCCGGTATGCCCGTTCCCCAAGGCTTCACCATTTCTACCGAAGCCTGCACCCAGTATTACAAAGACGGCCGCCAGATCAATCACGAGATCATGGCGGACATTTACGAGTACATCGGCAAGATGGAAGAGATCACCGGCAAAAAGTTCGGCAACGTGGCCAACCCCCTGTTGGTCTCGGTCCGTTCCGGCGCCCGCGCTTCCATGCCCGGCATGATGGATACCATCCTGAACCTGGGCCTGAACGATGAAGTGGTAGAGGGCCTGGCCGCCAAGACCGGCAACCCCCGTTTCGCTTACGACAGCTACCGCCGTTTCGTGCAGATGTTCAGCGACGTTGTTATGGAGCTGCCCAAGCACGAGTTTGAAGAGATCATCGACCAGATGAAGGCCGAAAAGGGCGTCAAGCTGGATACCGAGCTGGACACCGACGACATGAAGGCCCTGGTCTTTAAGTTCAAGAGCCTGTATAAGAGCCATATGGGCACCGACTTCCCCACCGATCCCCGCGTACAGTTGATCGAGGCGGTCAAGGCCGTGTTCCGCAGCTGGGATAACCCCCGCGCCAACGTATACCGCCGCATGAACGAGATCCCCTACGAGTGGGGCACCGCCGTTAACGTGCAGGCCATGGTATTTGGCAACACCGGCCCCAACAGCGGCACCGGCGTGGCCTTCACCCGCAACCCCGCCACCGGCGAGAAGGCGCTGTTCGGCGAATACCTGATCAACGCCCAGGGCGAAGACGTGGTAGCCGGCATCCGCACTCCCTTCCCCATCTCTCACCTGCAGGAGCAGATGCCTGAAGTGTATGCCCAGTTCGTGGACATCGCCAACCGGCTGGAGAAGCACTACAAGGATATGCAGGACATGGAGTTCACCATCGAGGATGGCAAGCTGTACATGCTGCAGACCCGTAACGGCAAGCGCACCGCTGCCGCCGCTTTGAAGATCGCCGTTGACCTGGTAGACGAGGGCATGATCGACGAGCGGGAAGCCGTTCTGCGCGTTGAGCCCAAGCAGCTGGACAGCCTGCTGCATCCCCAGTTCGACCCCGATGCTCTGAAGAACGCCGAAGTCATCGGCAAGGGCCTGGCCGCCTCTCCCGGCGCTGCCTGCGGCCAGATCGTCTTCACCGCTGAGGACGCAAAGCGCGCTGTGGAAAGCGGCGAGATGAAGAAGGTCATCCTGGTCCGTCTGGAGACCAGCCCCGAGGACATCGAGGGCATGGTAGTGGCCCAGGGCATCCTGACCGTCCGCGGCGGTATGACCAGCCACGCCGCCGTTGTGGCCCGCGGCATGGGCACCTGCTGCGTTTCCGGCTGCGGCGAGATCGTGGTTGACTACGACAAGCAGCAGTTCACCCTGGGTGACAAGGTCTACAAGCGCGGCGACTGGATCAGCCTGAACGGCTCCACCGGCAACATCTACGGCAAGGCCCTGCCCACCGTGGACGCTTCCATCAGCGGCGACTTCGGACGCTTCATGAGCTGGGCTGACGCTGCCCGCCAGCTGCAGGTCTTCACCAACGCCGACAACCCCCGCGACGCAAAGCAGGGCGTGGACTTCGGCGCCGAAGGCATCGGCCTGTGCCGCACCGAGCATATGTTCTTCGAGGCCGACCGCATCAAGGCCGTTCGCGAGATGATCGTTGCCGAGAACGTGGTGGACCGCAAGAAGGCTCTGGCCAAGATCATGCCCTATCAGCAGGGTGACTTCGAGGCCATGTACAAGGTCCTGGGCGAGCGTCCCATGACCATCCGTTATCTGGACCCGCCCCTGCACGAGTTCCTGCCCACCAAGGAAGAGGACATCGTGGAGCTGGCAGCTGACCTGAACATCTCCGTTGAGCACCTGCACAACGTGATCGACAGCCTGCACGAGTTCAACCCCATGATGGGTCACCGTGGCTGCCGTCTGGCCGTTGCTTACCCCGAGATCGCCGAGATGCAGACCACTGCCGTGATCAACGCCGCCATCAACGTGAGCCGTGAGACCGGTGTGAAGATCGTTCCTCACATCATGATCCCCCTGGTAGGCGAAGTCAAGGAGCTGAAGTTCGTTAAGGACGTTGTGGTCGCCACCGCCGACAAACTGATCAAGGCCGCCGGTGTGGACATGAAGTACGAAGTGGGCACCATGATCGAGATCCCCCGTGCAGCCCTGACTGCCGACGAGATCGCCACCGAGGCCGAGTTCTTCAGCTTCGGCACCAACGACCTGACCCAGATGACCTTCGGCTTCAGCCGTGACGACGCTGGCAAGTTCCTGGATTACTACTACGACAACAAGGTATACGAGAACGATCCCTTCGCTCACCTGGATCAGAAGGGCGTTGGCAAGCTGGTCGAAATGGCTGTTACCCTGGGCCGCAAGACCCGTCCCGACCTGGGTCTGGGCATCTGCGGCGAGCACGGCGGCGACCCCACCAGCGTAGAGTTCTGCCACAACGTTGGCCTGGACTACGTGTCCTGCTCTCCCTTCCGTGTACCCATCGCTCGTCTGGCCGCTGCCCAGGCTGCCATCAAGAACCCCCGCAAGTAATCAGCAGCAGGTAAGGTACTTACAAAAGCCCTGGCACACTGCTTCAGCAGTGCGCCAGGGCTTTTCATCTGTTTTGCTCTCAAAAACGAGGGCCAGGGCTGCGGTGCACCTGCGGCCCGGCGATTTTGCTGTAAATGCAAGGAAGAGCGACGAGTGGGCTGCGGGCGCGTCAAGCATGC
>CASEVW010000053.1 GCA_949291395.1 uncultured Oscillospiraceae bacterium
CTGTGCCGCTTGCCTCTCAGCGAGGCAGCTTGTTTATTATATCTCGCAAAGTTCTTTTTGTCAAGCACTTTTTTGAAATATTTTTTCAAGCTCTTTCGAGCGGCTTGCCGTTTTTGACGGCTCAGTTATAATACCACACCCCCGTACCAGAAGTCAACACCTTTTTTCAATTTTCTTTAAAAAAATCGTACTTTTGCAAAAATCCCTTTATCCGCACCTGGGCGGGCCCTTTGTTTTCCTTATTATATATAGAAAGCGAGCCTTCAAACCCACAGCAATTCTTCCAGGCCGCTCACCTGGTGCAGAAAAAAGGTGGAATGTTTTTTCATAAATTCCCGCACCTGCGGCACCGGACTGCCCCAGCCCGCAAAGGCAAAGTCCACGCCGCAGGCTTCCGCCATCCGAAATCCAGGTGTCAGGTCATCCACCATCAACAGCTGCTCCGGCGCAAAGCCGTACTGCTCCATGATCTGCTGCATCGGCCAGGGGCTGGGTTTTCGTTTGCCTTCGCCCCGGTCCCAGCCAAACACCTGGTCCGGCTCAAAGCCACAGTGATGGCGGTAGTCCCAGCGGATCACCTCTTCGCTGGAATGGCTCACCACACAAATGATGCCGCCCGCCTGCTTGTACCGCTTTAACAGCACATCCATCCCCGCAAACATATCCGGGTGGTGGGTGTCGCACCACTCCTTCCACACCTTTTCCTGGTAGAGGGCCTCTTCCGGCGTAAGGGCCAGCATCTGGTTCAGCATCGCTTCAAAACCGGGGTCAAAATTGTAGCCCATGAACTCTTCCAGCGTCCATTGGATGTTTGGCCGCAGCACCGCCATGGTTTTCATAAAAGACGGATAATGGATCGTAGGCGTGCTGTTCACCACGGTGTCGTCGTGGTCCAGCACAAGGCAGGGGTAGCGAAGCATTGTGTCACTCCTTTTTGTTTTTTATCAGCATGCCACAGGACGCCGTTTTTGTAAAGCCCAAAAAAGCGGGCCTCGGCAACAGCCGAGGCCCTGTCTGTCTATTTTGCTCAATCGTTCCAGTCGCTCTCGTACTGGAGAATGTCGCCGGTGTCAGCGTCGATCTCGTAGGAATACTCCATGCCATCAGCGTCCCATTCCACCTCGTAGATCCGGCGGCCGTCGTCACGGTCGTACTCCACCTGCATCCGGCGCACATTGGCCTGGTCCACGCCAGCGTGTTCCAGAGCGATGTTCTGTGCCTCGTCGGCGGTGAGGGCCGGGCCGTCGGCGGAAGCCCCGGCATTGCCGGCAGCGCCGCTTGCGGTGCGGTTGTAGTTCTCCACATCGTAGTCATACGCCACGATCTCTCCGCTCACCGCGTCGATCTCGTAATCATACTCCTCATTGCCGCGGAAAAACTCCACGTCGTACTCGGCACGGCGGTCGTCGTAGTCCAGCCGGATCCGTACGAACTCCACATCCGCCTCGGCCAGGCCGGCATGTTCCAGCGCGATGGCTTTTGCCTCATCGCCGGAGATGTACTCGTCGCTGCCCCCGTTGCCCGCGATGCCCGCCGACACATTGTCCGACGGCGCCGCCGCCGGGGCTACCTGGCTGTTGGGCGCCTCCGGGCTGGACACAGCCGCCGGGGCGGAAGGCGCCGCCGGGGCAGAGGCCGAGGCCTGGGGTGCGGAGGGAGCGGTGCATCCAGCAAGCAGCAGGCCCATTGCCAACACCGCGATCCAAATCATCTTCTTTTTCACCCTGTTCACGATCCTTTCCTGATCTTTTGTTTGCCAGGCTGGCAGCCTGTTGTTTTCTTTTTCTGTGTTTAGTATATGCCCCTTAGATTAAACCTTCATTAAAAAATTTTATTTTTCTATTTTTTTGATATGAAAAAACGAGTCTGCCAAAGCAGACCCGTTTTTGTCGTTCATTTTCCTTCCGATGGCACCTCGGCCACGATGCACCAGCAGTTCTTTCCGTTTGCCTTTGCCTGGTACAACGCTTCGTCCACCGCCTGATAGGCGGTGTCAAAATCCGCCGCCTGATGCCCGTTCAGCACGATGCCGCCGATGCTGCAGCTCACCTGCAAGGGCTTGCCTTCCCACTGGATGTCCCGCACGTGCTGGATCAGCGTGCGGGCTTTTTCCTCCGCCATGTGCCGATCCCGCAGGCGGGGCAGGGCCGCACCGAACTCGTCGCCGCCCAAACGGCCCACGCCGTCGCTTTCCCGGAAGATCTCCCGCATACACCAGGCTGTCTCTTTCAGCACATGGTCCCCGCAGGGATGGCCATAGGTGTCGTTGATGCCTTTAAAATCGTCCAGGTCCACCATCAAGAGGGTCATGCCCTCCCAGTCCGTCATTGTAAGCTGCGCCCGCATATAGTCTTCCAGGGCTTTTTTGTTCATGATTCCGGTAAGGGGATCCAGCAGCAGGCGGGATTGCAGCCGAACGATCTCCTGCTGCTGTTTCGTCACGTCCCGCAGGATGCCAACACCTTCCAGCGGTCGGCCCTCCTGGTCCAGCTGCATGTTGACCCGCAGCTGATACCAGTGCTTTTCCCCGCTGGGCAGCCGCAGAGAGATCTCGTGCTCTCCGCTGCTTTTGCCCTCTGCATATTCCTTCATCCATTGCTTGACCTGCTCCACCAGCTGAACGTCGCCGTTCCGCTGCTCGCCCAGCCAGCTGCCAAACCCAACGATCTTTTGGGGATAGCCGAACAGCCGGTTCCAGTTGGGGGAAAACTCCACCCGGTCCTGGCCAAGGATCCAGTGGAACATCACGTCGCTGGACTGTTCCATCAGGACGCCCAACTGTTCCAGGCTGATGCGCAGTTTCTCCTGTTCGCGCATCAGCTCGTCATTCATGCAGGTGATCTGCCGCTTTTGTTTCAGGTTATTCACCACATACCAAAAATGGCTCAGGGACGCCAGCATCGCCACACCGGCCGCCACGGTAAAGTTGAGCATGGGCCCGCCGCCAAGATACGGCAGGCAGGCTGCCATAAAGCCGATGTAACATGCCACGATGGCCGTGAGCATATAACCGGGCCTTGCCTGGAACAGCACCGCCAGGCCCAGCAGCGCTGTTACCGCTACCGTGCTGTTCGCGGTGTGGCCGGTGTGGATGTCGTACACATTCAGAACGATATTCCACAAAAGGACCGTCCCGCCCAGGCACAGCTGCACCCGGCTCAGCCGCTGCACATCTCCCCGGAAGATCCGGTGGATCACAAGCAGCGCCAGCGCCGCCCCCAAAAGCAGGAGATACATAATGAAGTAAAACCGGTTGTTCCAGGTGGTCAGACCGCTTTTGGAGAAAAACAAAACGCGGCCGATATTAAACGCTTCCACGGGGAGCATGGCCGCCGCCAGCAAGAGCAGGGTAACGCTGTTTTTCTTCACCGCATCTTGCTGAAAATCTTGTTCCAGTTCTGGCGGGAAACTCATCCACTGTTTCAGCCATCGCCGCATCGCAACGCCCTCCTTGCCCATCGTTTTGCCACCCGGCAGGCCTCTTTTTGTCCTGCCCAGATTTTTTCCATTCTATATTATACAGAAAAATCATTCCATGGCAATAGGTTTTACTCTTCGGTTTTCTTCGTTTTTATTGGCAGGAAAAAGCGGAACACCGTACCCTCGCCCAGGCGGCTCTCCACCGCCACGGAACCCCCGTGAGCCTCGGCGATCCATTTCACCATGGAAAGCCCCAGCCCCGCGCCGCCGCCCCGGGCGGGATCCGCCTGCCAAAACCGTTTCCATACCTGGTCCAGCTGATCCGCCGCGATGCCGATGCCGTCGTCCTCCACTTCGCCCACGGCCTGGCCGTCCCGCCGGGCCAGGCGCATCGTCAGCCGGCCGCCCCCCTTGCCATATTTGATGCCGTTTTCCATCAGGTTGATGAGCATCCGCATCAGCATGGTCTCGTCGCCCTGCACCAGGATCCCCGGCTCGATCTGGGTCTCCAGCTGGATGCCCCGCTGAGCGGCGCTCTCCTCCTGCTGCAATGCCACCATCTGGGCAAGCTCGCTCAGATCCACCGGTTCCAGATGCAGCTTTTTGTGGTTTTTGTCCGCCCGGGCCAAGGTGAGCAGCTGGGCGATCAGGGCCGCCATTTTCTCGGCCTGATCCATCACCGCCTCCAGGCATTCCTTCGCCTCTTCCAGCGTTGCGGCGTGCTCCAGCCCGTACTCGCATTGGGACAAGATCACCGAGATGGGGGTGCGCAGCTCGTGGGAGGCATCCGAGGTAAACTGCTTTTCGTTTTCAAAAGCTTCTTCCAGCCGGGTGAACATCCGGTCGAACTCCGCCGCCAGGGTGTAGATCTCGTCCCGGCCTTCGCCCAGCCCGATGCGCCGGGAAAGGTCGTTCCCCTCGCTGATCTGGCGGGCCGTCTGGGTGATATGCCGCACCGGCCGGAATGCCCGCCGGGCAATCAGATAGCCGCCCACCGCCGCCAGCGTCACGAACAGCGGCAGCAGCACCGCCGCCAGGCGCAGCAGCGTCACGATGGTGGAGTCCACATTGTCCGCCGCCGCCACGCCCCGCACCCAGACCGTGCCGCAGTCTTTCACCTCTTCCCGGGCGTCGTACAGATACCAGGTGCGGCCGCCGCTCTGCACCGTGCGCAGTTCCCGGTCCGAAAAGGGCAGCGAGTTGTCGAACTCCCGGGGGGCGGCGCCGTACAGCGGCAGGCCCGCGCCGTCGTATACCGCCAGATAGGCCCCGTCCTTAAAATATTCCAGGTCATCGTCGATCTCCAGCTGGCCGCCATCGCCGTCCATCTCGTCCCAGCTGTTTTCCACCATGGCAATCATGGTGTTCCGAGTGCCCACCTGGGCGGACTGCTCCCCCACATAGAACAGCAGCCCCAGCATCACGCAGCCCAGCAGCGTCATAAGCAGGGTGAACCATAGGGTCACCTTCATTTTTACCGAAAGACGCTTCATGTTTCCTCCCGCAGCACATACCCTGCGCCCCGCACCGTGTGGATGAGCTTCTGTTCGTTGCCGTCGTCCAGCTTTTTGCGCAGGTAGCGGATGTACACGTCCACCACGTTGGAGCCGCCCTCATAGTCATAGTTCCAGATGTGGCGGCTGATCTTCTCCCGGGAGAGCACCGTGCCCGCGTTGCGCACCAGATATTCCAAAATGGCAAATTCCTTGGCGGAAAGGGTCACCGGCACGCCGCCCCGGCTGGCAGTGCGGGCGGCGCAGTCCACCACCAGGTCCCCCACCTGGAACACCTCGCTCACGCTAGCGGAGCTTCGACGGATCATCACCCGCAGCCGGGCCAGCAGCTCGTCCAGCGCAAAAGGCTTCACCAGATAGTCGTCCGCCCCCGCGTCCAGGCCGGTGACCCGGTCCTCCACGCTGTCCCGGGCGGTAAGCAGCAGCACCGGGGTCCGGTCGCCCTTCGCTCGCATCCGCCGCAGCACCTCCAGCCCGCTGATGCCCGGCAGCATGATGTCCAGCACCACCGCGTCGTACTCGGCACAGGCCAGATAGTCCATGGCGTCCAGCCCGTCCAGGCAGCTGTCCACGCTGTAGTGGGCCGCCTTCAACTGTTTGGCCAGCAGCTCGTTCAGCTGCGGCTGGTCTTCCACAACAAGGATACGCACGCCGCGCCCCTCCTTTTTGGTCTTTTTTGGTCCGATTTTTCTTATTATAGCATCCCAAAATGAAAAGAGCATTAAAACCGGTTGACAAATTCCTTCAAAAGGGCTAGAACTTTAAGAAGGCCGGTATTCGCCGGTCCTTTTTCTTTTTCTATTAGAATAACGAAACAAGAGGTAAGAATCATGCATAACCCAAGCGGCCGCACCGAACCGGCCCTATCCCTCACCGGGGCATTGGTGGCCATCGGCGTGGTCTACGGCGACATCGGCACATCCCCCATGTATGTAATGAAATCCATCCTGGCCGGCCAGGGCGGGGTCAGCCAGTGCTCGCCGGAACTCATCCTCGGCTCCCTCTCGCTGGTCATCTGGACGCTGGTGCTCATCACCACTGTCAAATACGTTCTGGTGGCCATGAAGGCGGACAACCACGGCGAGGGCGGCATCTTCTCGCTGTACACCATCGTGCGGCGGCACCGCAAGTATCTCATCGGCCTGGCCATGGTGGGCGGCGCTGCCCTTTTGGCGGACGGCGTACTCACTCCCGCCGTCACCGTCACCACCGCCATCGAGGGCATCCGCAGCATCCCCTTCTTCGACAGCCTTCTCGGACCGGGGCAGGGGCGCATCGTGCAGATCACGATCATTATCATCAGCCTGCTGTTTTTGCTGCAGCGGCTGGGCACCAGCTCCATCGGCAAGGGCTTCGGGCCGGTGATGTCCCTGTGGTTTTTGTTTTTGGGCGGCATGGGCGTTTACCATCTGGTGTCCCAGCCCCAGGTGCTGGCGGCGATGAACCCGCTGCTGGCGTTAAAAGTGCTGGTGGGCCCCTATAACAAGCAGGGCATCTTTTTGCTGGGCAGCGTTTTTCTTGCCACCACCGGCGCCGAGGCCCTGTATTCCGACATGGGCCACGTGGGGCGGCGGAACATCTACGCCAGCTGGCCGCTGGTGAAACTTAGCCTGGTCCTGAACTACCTGGGCCAGGGCGCCTGGCTGTTACAGCACCGGCAGGACCCCGCGCTGGCCGCTTTGCCGGACATGAACCCCTTTTTCCAGATGGTGCCGGACGTGCTGCGCCCCGCCGCCGTGATCCTGAGCACCGCGGCGGCCATCATCGCCTCCCAGGCGCTGATCACCGGCGCTTTCACCCTGGTGGCGGAGGCCTGTAAGCTGGACCTGTTCCCTCATATGCAGATCATCTACCCCTCCAACACCAAGGGCCAGCTGTACATTCCCCTGGTGAACACCTGCCTGTGGATCAGCTGCTGTCTGCTGGTGCTCTACTTCCGCACCAGCCACCGGATGGAGGCCGCCTACGGCCTGGCCATCACCGTGACCATGCTGATGACCACCCTGCTGCTGTTCGTCTACCTGCACGACGAGCGGGGGCAAAAGCGCTTTGCCTATGGATTTTTGGCGGTGTTTTTCAGCATCGAGTTCATGTTCCTGGTCTCCAGCCTGACCAAATTCACCGAGGGCGGCTATGTGGCCATCGGCCTGGCGGCGCTGCTGCTGCTGGTCATGTACATCTGGTACCACGGCACCAAGATCGAGCGCAGCCAGGCCATCTATCTGAAGATCCCGGAATATCTGGACAGCCTGGCCCGCCTGCGGCAGGACCAGAGCCAGCCCTTGTATGCGGATAACCTGGTGTTCCTGACCCAAAGCCAATACCCCGGCTTTGTGGAGCGGGATATTTTGTACTCCATCCTCCACGGCAAGCCCAAGCGGGCCAAAGCCTATTGGTTCGTGAGCATCCATTTACAGGATGTGCCCTATATGCGAGAATACCAGGTGGACAGCTTCGGCACTGACTATGTGTTCCGGGTGTCCCTGTACCTGGGCTTCCGGGAGAGCCAGCGCATCAATGTCTATCTGCGGCAGATCGTGGCCGAGCTGATGGAAAGCGGCGAGCTGCCCGCCCAGGAGCAGCCCTATGTGGTGGAAACGCCGGAACAGGTGGGCAGCTTCCAGTTCTGCATGATCCGCAAACGGATCAGCCCGGAAAGCGAGCTCTCCACCGCCGACCAGAAACTGCTGTCGGCCAAATATGCCATCCGCCATGTGGCAGGTTCTCCCGCCCGGTGGTACGGGCTGGAAAACGCCAGCCTGCTGGTGGAGTATGTGCCGCTGTTTTTGCAGACCAAGCGGCCCCCGGCCCTCACCCGCCGGGACCCCCGCCGCACAGCACAATAAAAATAGGAAAGGCCGCCGGCAAAGAGCGTTCAAAACGCCCCTGCCGGCGGCTTTTTGTATGGCCAGCCCCCGCCGCCTGTGCTACAATAAAAGCATCAGAAAAGCGAGGTGCCTGTTTATGGAGATCCGCCCGGAACAGATCCGCCGGTTTCGGCTGGCGGCCCATCATCTGGATCAAAAATGCCCGCCGGAGGGCCTGCTTGCCGCCACCGGGGCCTGCGGGGTGCAGAACAGCCCGCCCGGCGCCTGGGAGACCGCCCTGTTCCAGCGGGTGGAGGGCTGCACGCTGGATATGCTGTACGATGCCCTCTATGGGCAAAAGTCCCTGCTGCAGGCCTGGAGCTTCCGGGGCGCGCCGGTGATCTTCCCCAGCGAGGAAAGCCCGGTCTTTCTCACCGCCCTGCTGCCCCAGCCCGGGGAGGAGCCCTGGATCTACACCCAGGGCATCGGCCTGGCGCTGGACTGGCTGGGCATGACGTTCGACCAGCTTCTGCCCCTGGCAAAACGGGCGGCCGCCTGCCTGGAAAGCCGCGCCATCCAAACCAAGGAAGCCCTGGACCAGACCCTGGCGGACCAGATCGTCCCCTGGCTGCCGGAAGAAAAGCGCCCCCTCTGGAACGCCCCTTCCATGTACGGCAGGCCGGACCGGCAGACCGTGGGCGGGGCGGTGGTGCCCTTTCTGCTGCGCCCCTGCGCCTTTTCGTCTCTGGTGGTGTTCGGCCAGCGCAGCGGCATCCACCCCACCTTCACTTCTTATGCCCGCTGGCTGGGCCATCCCCCGGCAGCGATGCCCCAGGCGGAGCAGATCTTAGCCCGCAAATTTTTGCATTGCTACGGCCCCGCCACGCCCCAGGCCTTCGCCAGCTGGCTGGGCTGCACGCCCCGGCAGGCCAAACGGCTGTGGAACGGCGTTGCCCCTGAACTGACGGCGGTGACGGTAGCGGGCAAGCCCTGCTGGGTGCTCCGGCAGGACCTGGACGCTTTGCAGAACACGCCGCCCCCGGCCCAAAGCCTGCTCTTGCTGGGTCCCCACGACCCCTACCTGGACGTGCGGGACCGGGCGGTGCTGCTGCCCCAGGCCCAGCTGCACAAACAGGTGTGGAAAACGGTGGCGAATCCCGGCGTCATCCTGCGGGAGGGGGAGATCGTGGGCATCTGGAAGAGCAAAAAAGCGAAAGACCGGCTGGATGTCACGTTCCAGCCTTTCCAGCCCCTAAGTGGTGCCGAAATCGGCCTTGCGGAGCAGCAGGCCCGGCAGTGGACCGCTTTCCAGGGCCTGCGGCCCGGCAATTTCACCTGGTCACCCACGCTATAAACAGCAAACGGCGAAAGCCCTTGTTTTCCTTTGAAAAGCAAAACAGAAAGGGGCTGTTGCAAAATGGAAATTGCGCAACAGCTCCTTTTTGAGTAAGAAAATGTCTGCGAAATGGCTAGGAAGACGGATTTTGAGGAAAATCCGGCAGGAAAACCTGCAGACAGGTATAGCAAAGCTGGGCTACTC
>CASEVW010000054.1 GCA_949291395.1 uncultured Oscillospiraceae bacterium
CTTCGTCCACCCGGCCGCTGGCGGCCAGGGCGCGGGCCACGATGGCGTCAAACTCTTCCGCCTGGGTGTCCAGGCGGGGCTGCTGGTCCAGCTCGGTGCAGGCAGCGTCCACGGCGGTGGCGGCCAGGGCGCTCTCGTCCTCGGTCTCCAGCACGTCCTCCAGGCTTTCGGTCAGGCGCTTGCGGTAGGCACGGGCAAAGCTTTTGGCAACGCCCTCGGCCATGCCGTAGTCAAAGTTCGGGATGCTCTGGCCGCCGTGCTGGTCGTTCTGGTTGGACTGGATGGCGATGGCCGCCAAAGCGGCGTAGCTGCCGATGCTGTTGGGCTCCCGCAAGAAGCCGTGGCCGGTGGAAAAACCGCCGTGGAACAGCCGCAGGATGTCGATCTGGCAGCAGGTGGTGGTGAGGGAGTAGAAATCGAAGTCGTGGATGTGGATGTCGCCCTCGGCGTGGGCCTTGGCCTGCTCGGGCCGCAGCAGGTACGCCGCGTTGTAGGCCTTGGCGCCGGCGGTGCCGATCTGCAGCATGCTGCCCATGGCGGTGTTGCCGTCGATGTTGGCGTTGTCACGCTTCATGTCGCTGATGCGGGCGTCCACGTTGGTGATCTCGTCGATGGTCTTCATCAGGCTGGTGTTGGCCTCCCGGATGCGGGTGCGGTTGGCCCGGTACAAAATGTACTGCTTGGCCGCCGCGTCATGGCCGGTGTCCATCAGAGCGGTCTCCACCGTGTCCTGGATCTGCTCGATCTGGGGAGAATCGTCGCCGCAGTCCAGCTCCAACTGGCGCGCTGCCCGGTTGGCAACGCGAGTCGCCTTGGCGGGGTCCCCCTCTCCGGCGGCTTCCAGCGCCTTCATAACGGCCGATACGATCTTGCTTTCATCGTACATCACGACGCGGCCGTCGCGTTTTACAACACTTTTGATCATGGCGAAATTCTCCTTTTATTGTACTTGCAAGCGGCGCCCAAACGGCTGCCGCGGGGAATGTAACTGGCAAAATAAAGGGCAAAAAAATACAGAGCGTAGAAAAGAACCCGCTCTGTATTTTGGGGTGTGATTGCCACGGCTTCTATTATGGCACTAGATATTGTGTATGTCAAGAAGAGGGCCCGAAAAAGAACAACAAGCTTTTGGCTGAAATTTTGTAACATATGATGACTTGACGGCCCCGCCAAACCGATTTTGTGATACAATAAAAAGGTCATAAATTTTTGGGCAAGGGGGCCGAAGGCGCAGTGGAAAGCCAGAAACGGACCGCCGGGGGAGTGGAGTACACCCTCACCCGGAAAAAGGTGAAAAATTTGAACCTGCGGGTGCGGCCGGACGGGTCGGTGGCGGTGAGCGCGCCCCGAAAGACCCCGCTGAAAGAGGTGGACGGCTTTGTGACGGCCCATCTGGAGTGGATCGCAAAGGCCCAGAGCCGGGTGGATGCCCGGCAAAAAAAGATGGAAGAAACGCCCCTGCCCACCAAGGAAGAGTGCATGGCCCTGTTCGAGCCGGTGAGCGAGCGGATCTACCCGGCCTTCGCCCAGGTGCTGGAGGGCCAGAAGCCCCGGCTGGTGGTGCGGGACATGACCAGCCGGTGGGGTGTGTGCCACATCCAGAAGCGGCAGATCACCCTGGCCCAGCGGTTGGCGTTAAAGCCCATGGCGGCGGTGGAGTATGTGGTGCTGCATGAATACTGCCATTTTGTCCATCCTGACCATCAGAAGGAGTTTTGGGCCCTGGTGGAGCGGTTCATGCCGGACTGGAAGGCCCGGCGGGCCCTGCTGAAGGAGCCGTGAGCACCGCCAGCGGGGGAAAAGCGCCGATTTTACGTGACATTTTGCCGTTAAAACGGTATAATAAGGCGGCGGCCCGCTGCCGCAGGAAAGGAGGCTGCGCCGCTTGGAAAATAAGTACAAACGGCTGATGAGCAACACCATGCTGTTTGCCATCAGCAACTTTTCTTCCAAACTGCTCAGTATCATTTTACAGCCCTATATCACCTTTGCCATGGGCGAGGTGGACGAGGTGGGCATCACCAAACTGGTGCAGCAGATCGGCTCGCTGCTGATCCCGCTGGTCAGCATGGGCGTGAGCTTTGCCATCATCCGCTTCGGCCTGGAAAAGGCCAACGACAAGCGCCAGGTGTTCACCAACGGCTTTGTGACCATCGGCATGGGCTTTGTTCTGATGCTTGCATTTTATCCGCTTTTGCGGCTCATCCCGCTGTTTGGCACCTACGCCGCACTTTTATATATCCATGTGCTGGTGAGCTGCCTGCGCACCTTGTGCACCCAGTTCGTGCGCAGCAAACAGCTGAACCGGCTGGTGGCGGTGGACGGCGTGTTGTGCAGCGCCACCAACCTGGGGTTCATGATCCTGTTTTTGTCCGGCATGGACCTGGGGGCTTCCGGCTATGTGCTGGCGCTGATCTGCAGCGACGCCTTGAGCGCGCTGTTTGTGTTCCTGGTGGCAGGGCTGCACCGGTATCTGCGCTTTTCCAGCTTTAATTTGAGCCTTTGGAAAAAGATGATGGCCTACGCCCTGCCCATGGTGCCCGCCCAGATCAGCTTTTGGGTCATCAACGCCAGCGATTTGTTTTTCGTGCAGGCCATGTGCGCCGGGTATGAGGGCCAGACTGGCGAATACTGGACCGGCCTTTTGGGCGTGGGATACTTTTTGCCCACCATCCTCACGGTGTTCGGCACCATCTTCTACGAGGCCTGGCAGCTTTCGGCGGTGACCGAGGAACAGGGCCGGGAGGCGTTTTTCACCCGGGTGTTCAGCATCTATCAGGCGCTGCTGTTCTGCTGCTGTTCCGGCATCATCCTGCTGTGCCGCCCGCTGATGTTTATGTTTAAATCCAATTTCTACGATGCCTGGCAGTTCGTGCCGCTGCTCACCCTGGCCACCCTGTTCAACTGCTTCAACCAGTTTTTGAACAGCATCTATATGGTGAAAAAGCGCAGCACCCTGTCGCTGTACACCATGATGGCCGGCGCTATCGCAAACTGCGTGCTGAACGCGCTGCTGATCCCGGTGATGGGCCCCAACGGGGCCACCCTGGCCAGCCTGATTAGCTATATCATCGTGTTCGTGCTGCGGGCCATCAACACCCAGGGGCTGCTGCGCATCAACTTTGCGCCGGCGCGGCTGACCGTCAACTGCCTGCTCATCGGCATCGAGTGCGTCTGCATGCTGGGCGAGGTGACCTGGTGGCCGCTGTGGTGCACCCTGCTCACCGGGGTCATCTGCCTGTTCAATTTACAGGGCATTTTGGGCATGGTGCGCCAGCTGCTGCACCGGCGCAAGGCCGCCTGACCCTTCTTCTTATTTAAAAAGAGCATAGAAAAGCGTCCGACTCCCGCAGAGGGGATCGGACGCTTTTTGCTTTGTGATCAGAGCCAGCCGTACAGCCGGGTCAGCCGGGCATAGTGCTTGTAAAGAACGCCGAACCGGTGGAAGTACCCTGGCTTCCAGGGTTTTGCCTTGCCGCAGAAATGCAGGATGACGGTGTGTTCCGTCACCCAGTCCATGTTGCAGCTGCCGCCGGAGCGCAGCCGGTAGTTGTTGTAGTTGCGGGCATCGTAGTTCCACAGTGCGTCGTCCAGCTCCAGGATGCGGCTGCCGAACATGGCGTTCAGCAGGTCCTGGTCCGGGAAAAGCAGCTCCCGGGCGTGTTCGGCGGTGTAGCGGAACAGCGTTTCGGGCTGGATCTCCCGGCGGGCGGCGGCCAGGTCGATGAGCAGCACGCCGGAATTGTAATAGTTGTGCTGGGTGCCCAGCCGCACCTGGTTCACGCTGTTGGCAAGCTCGGTCTTGCCGGTGTGGGCCGCCGCCGCGAACAGGCAGCCACGCAGGTCCAGCTCCCACAGGGGGCGCAGCGGGTTGATGACCAGGGTGTCCGGGTCCAGGTAAAGCACCCGGTCCAGGTCCTGGGGCAGCAGCTGGCCCGCCAGCAGCCGGTAATACATCTCCTGGGGGTACTGGCGGGTGACCGGGGCGCCGGCAAAAAAGGCAGGGTCCACAAAAACGGGCTGCAGCTGGATGGAAAGGGCGGCGCACTGGCGGGTCAAAGGCGCAAGGTCCTCTGGGGTAAGGGAACGGTGCATCAGATACAGAACAAAGCGCTCACCCGGGTTGGTGGTGTGGATGGAGGTGAGCAGTACGCTCAGCTGGGGCAGATAGTTTTTGTCCAAAGCGGCCAAAAGGCGGATAGGATCCATAGCGTAACACCTCAAAACAATTGATCAACGAACAAGAACGGTCCACGGTAATTATAGTACCATATTTGAGCGCTTAAAATATGAAGATTTTGAAAAGCATGCGGCAAAACCGGCTGAAAATTTTACAAAGTTTGCGGTAAGCAAGCGGCGGAGCGGCTATCCGCCCGCTTTATAGACCGGGCGAAAGGGAAAAATCGCATGCTAAGTCGAAAACGGGCGGGGATGAATAAGTGAGTGCGTTTTGTTTAATGCTGATATTGTGAAAATTTCAAATAACTTTTGCAAAACCTCTTGTTTGTATCTTTTGTGTGTGGTAGGATAAAATTATAAATCTACCGGAAGGAGAGTGCGGCAAATGTCTGAACAAAAACGTGTGCGCAGAACGCCCCAGCAGATCGTGGAAGACCTGAATGTGGAGATCGAGGCGCTGAGGGAGTCGATCCAGGAGATCGAAGAGAAAAAGGCGGCGGCTGTCGCGAAATACGACGAGAAGATCGAGGGTGTGAACCAGAAGATCAAGCGGCTGGAAGAGCGTCAGAAGGCGGTTTTGACCCCCAAAAAGCGCAAGCCTCGCAAGACCAAGACCCAGCAGATCCGCGCCATTGTGGCCAAGGCCAACAAAAAGGGCATGAAGCTGGACGAGATCGCCGAGATCCTGGGCGTTACCATCGAAGAGTGATAGTTTACCGCATACAAAAAACAGGTGTTTGCTGCTGCAAACGCCTGTTTTTTTGTGTTATTACCGCTCCATGCGCTGGCGCAGCCGTTCTTTCAGTTCGGCCAGGGCCTCGCCGTGGCGCAGGTTCTTCATGCCGGGAAAAGCCTTCATCAGGCGGGCCGCGCCGAACAGGCGCTGGTCGGTGAGGCGGGCCAGCAGAAAGTCCCGCCGGGCCTCCAGCTCGGCCCGCTTTTGGGGCAGGGCCTGGCGGCTCTCTTCCAGTTTTTCGTCGGCGGCAAGGGCCGCGTCGCTCAGGTTGTGGCTGATGGCGTCGC
>CASEVW010000055.1 GCA_949291395.1 uncultured Oscillospiraceae bacterium
CCCCCTTGCCTGGCTCTCTCCGAAAGAAAAACTTGCTGCCTTCTTTGAATCTCTCACTGTACAAGATGTTTGACAAACCTACAGGTCAAATTAAAAGGGGACAAGACAGGTGCAAATTTGCGTTTTGCCAGGGGGAAAGTAAAAATTGTTCGCCATATATGTACAAAAAGACCGAAAAAAACCCCCGCCCGGGAGCAAAACGGGCAGGGGAGAAGGAGAAGGCAGTGAAACTTTGCGCGCATTTTAGCGAAAAAAAGAGGCAAAAGAACAATTACAAAAGTATGAAAATTGGAGCGCGGTCCCGGGCTGCGGGCCTGTCCCCGCCGGGGATGCCCGCCCCAAAATGCCGCTCGTTTGCAATGCGCTTACAGTGATAAAACGAAGCAGGCCGCCGGAATATTACAGCCTTTTTTGTATTTTTTCAAAAATGATGGAACTGCACAAAAAGACGCAAGACCGGTGGAAAAAAGGCGGCGTTTGGTCAGCCTTCTTCGGCGGCATAACAGCGCAGAAAGTCCTGCTACCAGTTTTGCTTGCAGGGCAGAAGCCCGGCAATGACCCGCACCAGGGCGGTGACCGCCAGCGGTTTTGCGGCCAGCTTTAAATGAAAGCCCGCCAGTTGGATCGTTTTCATAAAGCGCCTTCTTATAGATCGGCTGTATTATTCGCTTAGTACACTAAGGGCAAAGAAAGAGCGTTCAGTCCTCCCATAACTCGCTCAAAAGGCGGATGGTTTTTTGGTAGGTCAGGTTGTTTTGCTTTGCCTGCCGGATAAATTCCAGCACAAGGTCCCGGGTCAGCTGGGTCTCAATGGCACTGCGGATGTCCGGGGTCACCCGCAGGGTGCTGGGCTTGTTGCCGTCGGTGACCACAAAGCCTTCTTCTTCCATTAGTTTGTAGGCTTTCTGCACCGTGTTTGGGTTCACGCCGGCCTGGGCGGCGATCTCCCGGCGGCTGGGCAGGGGACCAAATGCGCCAAATTTTACAGTTCGTTCATCATTCGGTGTCTTGTTTGTCGGACCTGTTTGGTGTATACTGTACAAGTCGCCGACCGACCGGTCGGTCGGAAGCGGGCGGACCAGGAGCAGGGCCGCCCGCTTCTGAGAGAAAAATGTAAGGAGACAGCAGGCATGTCAAAGTACTGTGTAAAAAAGCCGTTCACCGTTGTGGTGGCGGTGGTCATGGTCATCGTGCTGGGCGTGATCAGTTTCACCAGCATGACCACCGACCTTTTGCCCGCCATGGAACTGCCCTATGTAATGGTAGTGACAAGTTATCCCGGCGCAAGCCCGGAACAGGTGGAGACCTCCGTGACGGTGCCGCTGGAAGCCGGCCTTGGCACGGTGAGCGGCGTGCAGAACGTCACCAGCACCTCCAGCGAGAACGTGAGCTTGGTGGCGCTGGAATTTGAGGAAGACACCAACATGGACACCGCCATGGTCAACCTGTCCACCGCGCTGGACCAGATCAAGGCGGTTTTGCCGGACACGGCCCAGAACCCCATGCTGATGCAGCTTTCGCCGGATATGCTGCCGGTGATGATCGCCAGCGTGGACATGGAGGGCATGGACATCTACGATCTGACCGAGTTCACCGACGAGAGTGTCATCCCCAGCTTTGAACGGCTGGACGGCGTGGCCAGCGTGAGCGGTTCCGGCATGGTGGAACAGACCCTGCAGGTGACTCTGAACCAGGAAAAGATCGACGCGATCAACACCAAGGTGTTGGCCAGCGTGGACGACACCCTGGCGGATGCTAAGTCCCAGCTGGACGACGCCCGCCAGAAGGTGGAAGACGGCAGGGCCGAGCTGGAAAGCGGCAAGACCGCCCTAGAGGACAAACAGGCCAGCGTCACCGACGAGCTGGCCAAGGGCAGCGCCGAGCTGGATTCGGCCATCGCCCAGGCCCAGGCCATCGCCAGCCAGGAGGCGGCCCTCACTGCCAGCAAGGCCGCCCTGGAAACCGAAAAGAAGGGCTATGAGGACGGCGCAAAGCAGATCGCCGACGCGCTGGCCCAAATGGATGCGGGCCTGGCCCAGATGGAGGACGGCCTTGCTCAGATCGACCAGGCCCGGGCGGGTATCGCCCTGCTGCAA
Organism: uncultured Oscillospiraceae bacterium; assembly: GCA_949291395.1. Taxonomy (GTDB): domain Bacteria; phylum Bacillota; class Clostridia; order Oscillospirales; family Ruminococcaceae; genus Allofournierella. The sequence continues at coordinate 2,097 of CASEVW010000055.1, forward strand.
AGCGTCTGCGAAGCCGCCGGCCTTGGCCCCGAGACCCCGCTGGAAAGCCTGCTGCAATTCCCCGGCATCACCGAGGAGCAGAAGGCCGCCATCCAGTCTGTCATCGGCCAGGGCGTGACCACCGTGGGCGGCCTGACGGTGCTGGACGGCCAGCTGCAAAGCCAGCGGGACACCCTGGCTGCCCAGAAGACCGAGCTGGAGACCCAGCGGGCCGCCCTGGCGGACCAGCAGGCCCAGCTGCAGCAGAAGATGGATGAGCGGCTGCCCCAGATCGAGACCGAGCTGGCCAACCTGGAGACCGAGCTGCTGGCGGCCCAGGCTATGAAGCAGGCTGCCGACGAGGGCCTGGAAAAGGCCAAGGAAGCCTACGAAAAGCTGGAAGCGGGCAAGATCACCGCCGCCGCCGGGTTTGGCAGCGGCCAGGCAGCCCTCACTGCCGCCGAGCAGTCCCTGACCCAGGCGGAAGAGCAGCTGGAAGACGCCCAGGAACAGTTTGACGAGGCCCGTGAGCAGGCCCTGGAGCAGGCCGACCTGTCCCAGCTGCTCACCAAGGACCTGGTGAGCAGCCTGATCATGGCCCAGAACTTCTCCATGCCCGCCGGTTACATCCAGGAGGGCGAGGACCAGTATGTGCTGAAGGTGGGCGACGCCTTCAGCGACGTGGAGAGCGTGGAAAACGCCCTGCTGATGCACATGGATGTGGAGGGCGTGGGCGACATCCGCCTGAGCGATGTGGCCGATGTGGCCATGGTGGACAACAGCGCCGACAGCTACGCCAAGGTGAACGGCAACAACGCCGTGGTACTTACCATCCAAAAGGGCTCCACCGCTTCCACCAGCGAGGTGTCCCAGCTGGCCAACGAGGCCATTGCGGAATTGCAGCAGCAGTATCCCGGCCTGCGCATCACCCCGCTGATGGACCAGGGCGATTACATCCAGCTCACGGTGGACAGCGTGCTGTCCAACCTGGCCTGGGGCGGCGTGCTGGCGGTCATCGTGCTGGCGCTGTTCCTGAAGGACTTTAAGCCCACCCTGGTGGTGGCGGTGAGCATCCCCATCAGCCTGATGTTCGCCGTGGTGCTGATGTACTTCTCCGGCGTTACCTTGAATATGATCTCCCTCAGCGGCCTTGCTTTGGGCGTGGGCATGCTGGTGGATAACTCCATCGTGGTGATCGAAAACATCTACCGCATGCGCAACGAGGGCATGCCCCCCGCACAGGCTGCGGTGAAGGGCGCAAAGGAGGTGGCGGGCGCCATCGCGGCCTCCACCCTCACCACCGTCTGCGTGTTCCTGCCCATCGTGTTCACCCAGGGCCTCACCCGCCAGCTGTTCACCGATATGGGCCTGACCATCGCCTACTCTCTGGTGGCCAGCCTGCTGGTGGCCCTGACCCTGGTGCCCGCGCTGAGCAGCACCCTGCTGAAAAAGACCAGCGAAAAGAACCACCCCTGGTTCGACAAGATGGTGGCCGGGTACGGCAAGAGCCTGCGCTTCTGCCTGAAGCACAAGGCCCTGCCTCTGACCCTGGCCGTGGCCCTGCTGGGCCTGGCGGTGTGGCAGACCGCCCGCATGGGCATGGAGTTCATCCCTGCCATGAGCAGCACCCAGATCAGCGCCACCCTCACCCTGCCGGAGGGCACCAAGCGGCAGGACGCCTACCAGCTGGCCGACCAGGCCATGGAGATGATGACCAGCGTGGACGGCGTGGAGACCGTTGGCGCCATGGACAGCGGCGGCGCCGCCAGCATGCTGGGCATGGGCTCCTCCGGCAGCACGGTGGAGAGCATCAGCTTCTACATGCTGCTGAATGAGGACGCCGTGCAGAACAGCGACGCCATCGCGGGTGAGATGGAACAGAAGACCCTGGAGACCCTGCCCGGCTGCGAGCTGAACGTCTCCACGTCCAACATGGACCTGTCCGCTTTGGGCGGCAGCGGCATGGAGATCGTGATCGAGGGCCGCGACCTGGACACGCTGCAGCAGATCAGCCAGGATATGATGGACATCCTGGGTCAGGTGGAAGGCTTTACCGAGATCAGCAACGGCCAGGAGGACGGTGATCCCCAGATCCGGGTGAGCGTGAACAAGGATCAGGCCATGCAGTACGGCCTCACCGTGGCCCAGGTGTACAGCGAGCTTTCGGCGGCGCTGAGCACCGAGACCACCTCCACCACCCTCACCGTGGGCCAGGACGACTACGACGTGGTGATCGTGGATGAGCGGGACCCCCTGACCCGGGAGAACCTGCTGGACTTCACCTTCACCACCCAGACCACCAACGACCAGGGCGAGCAGGTGGAGGAGACCCACGCTTTGCGGGAGTTTGCCACCGTTTCGGACGAAGCCAGCCTGTCCGCCATCAACCGCGACAACCAGCAGCGCTACATGACCGTCACCGCAACCACCATGGACGGCTACAACACCACCCTGCTGAGCCGCCAGGTGGAGGACCTGCTGGCGGATTACCAGGCCCCCGAGGGCTACGACATCCAGATCGGCGGCGAGGTGGAGACCATCGCCACCGCCATGGTGGACCTGGTGAAGATGATCGCCCTGGCGCTGGTGTTCATCTATCTGATCATGGTGGCCCAGTTCCAAAGCCTGCTCAGCCCCTTTATCGTTATGTTCACTATCCCGCTGGCCTTCACCGGCGGCCTGCTGGGGCTGTGGTTCAGCGGCGAGCAGCTGTCGGTCATCGCCATGCTGGGCTTTTTGATCCTGGCGGGCGTTGTGGTGAACAACGGCATCGTGTTCGTGGACTACACCAACCAGCTGCGCCTGGCGGGCATGGAAAAGCGGGAGGCTCTGGTGCTCACCGGCCGCCGCCGCATCCGGCCCATCCTGATGACCGCCCTCACCACCATCCTGGCCATGAGCACCATGGTGTTCTCCACCGGCATGGGCGCCGAGCTGAGCCGCCCCATGGCCATCGTGACCATCGGCGGTTTGAGCTACGCCACCCTGCTCACCCTGTATGTGGTGCCTGTTTTGTATGACCTGCTGTTCCGCAAACAGCTGAAAAAAGTAGATCTGGGAGAGGAGGATGCGGAATGAGCCTGACCACCAAGGAGCGCATCTTCCAGGGCGTTCTGGATCTGGCCCGGCAGGGCAAGAACCTGTACACGGTAAAGGTGCAGGACATTGCCACCGCCGCCGGCCTGGGCAAGGGCACGCTGTATGAATACTTCGCCTCCAAAGAGGCGATTTTGGCCAACACCATCCTGTGGAGCCTGGACCGGGAGTTGGCCGGCCTGGAAGACCGGCTGGCCGGCCAGCGGGATTTTGATGGCATGCTGGAGGCCATGCAGCAATATGCGGTGGAAGTGCTCACCCAGCGGGGCAGCAGCTACCGGATGATCGTGGGCGCCCTGGGGGGCGTGCCGGGCCGGGAATGCCCGCCGCAGCAGGTGGAAGCCGCGCTGGAAAGCCAGAAGCAGCGGGTGATGGACCTGGCCCGGCGCATCATCGACACCGGCCGCCGGGAGGGCAGGATCGACCCCGCCTGCACCGATGACTACTGCATCTATGTGCTGCGAACAGCGCTGGTGAGCAGCTGCGCCGGCGGCGGGCTGTCCAGCTGCCAGACGCTGCGCCAAAACGCCGAACACCTGCGCACCATGGTGCGCAAGGCGCTGGCCTGACGGCAAAACACAATGACAAAGAAAAAGTCCCCCTTTTGTATATTTTCACAAGAGGGGGACTTTTTGTATAAAAATGCAACACTTTTTGTCTTTTTTCTTGACAAAGATACAAAAATCCTCTTATGATAAAGGAGATCTGTGTCGCTTTGACACGCTTTCGGCCTCCGGCGGCCCGCCTGGGGCTGAATTTATGCAAGAAAGAGGAGAAAGATATGGTATTGAATGTACTGATCCTGCTGGTGGGCTTTGTCCTGCTGGTCAAAGGTGCGGACGCCTTTGTGGATGGTTCTTCCGGCATCGCCCGGCTGCTGCGGGTGCCGTCGGTGGTCATCGGCCTGACCATCGTGGCCATGGGCACCAGCCTGCCGGAGGCTTCGGTGAGCATCAACGCCGGCCTTGCGGGCAGCAACGGCCTGAGCCTGGGCAACGTGATCGGCTCCAACATCTTCAACCTGCTGGTGGTGGCGGGCGGCTGTGCGCTGATCTTGGCGTTCGGCGTGGAAAAGCAGCTGCTCACCCGGGACTTCCCGGTGTGCATCGGCACCTCGGCCATCCTGCTGCTGTTCTTGATGGACGGCATGCTGCAGCGCTGGGAGGGCGCTGTGCTGCTGGTGTGCATGGCGGCGTACATTGCGGTCACCGTGTGGCAGGCTTTGAAGGACCGCAGCAACATCGAACCGGCCCAGGAGAAGATCTCGCCGGCCAAGTGCGTTGCGTTCATCATCATCGGCGTTGCGGCCATCATCCTGGGCGGCGACCTGGTGGTGGAAAGCGCCAGCGCCATTGCGGCGGCCATGGGCCTGAGCGAGACCCTCATCGGCCTGACCATCGTGGCCATCGGCACCAGCCTGCCGGAGCTGGTCACCAGCATCGTGGCTTCCCGCAAGGGCGAGAGCGGCCTTGCTTTGGGCAACGCCATCGGTTCCTGCATCTTCAACATCCTGTTCATCCTGGGCATGTCCAGCGTGCTGACCCCCATGGCGGCTTCGTCCGAGATCATCATCGACGCGGCCATCCTGCTGGTGGTCACCGCCGTGATGGGCATCTGGTGCCGCATCCGGGGCAGCATGAGCCGGCTGATGGGCGCGGTGAGCCTGCTGAGCTATGTGGCCTACACCGCTTACCTGATCATCCGCTCCACCTGAGGCCGGAGAACGAAACGACAAACACAAAAGCCTGCGGAAAAACCGCAGGCTTTTTGCTTTTTGGCGCAAAACAGAGGTGCACGCTTGTAAAAAAGGGCCGTCTCACATATAATGTATTACAAGAGTACCAAAAAACAACAGAAAGGACGGCACACCTTGATACACATTGCGATTGTAGAAGACGAAGCCGCCTATGCTGCGCAGCTGCGGGAATTTTTGGAGCGCTATTCCCAGGAAAGCGGGCAGGAGTTTGACATCACCATGTTTTCCGATGGGGACGAGATCGTGGAGGGCTACAAGGCTCAGTACGACCTGATCCTGCTGGATGTGGAGATGAAGTATATGGACGGCATGACCGCCGCCGAGGAGATCCGCAAAGTAGACCCGGAGGTGGTGATCATCTTCATCACCAATATGGCCCAGTACGCCATCCGGGGCTATGCGGTGGACGCGCTGGACTATGTGCTCAAGCCGGTGAGCTATTTTGCCTTTTCCCAGCGGCTCAGCCGGGCCATCGGCCGGATGAAAAAGCGGGCCCGCCGCTTTATGACCATCTCCATCCGGGGCGGCGCCCAAAAGCTGGACATCGACAAGATCTATTACGTGGAGAGCCAGGGCCACAACCTGATCTTCCACACCGCTTCCGGCGACCACACCACCTCCGGCACCATGAAGGACGTGGAGGAAAAGCTGGAGCAGCTGCATTTCTGCCGCTGCAACAAGGGCTATCTTGTGAACCTGGAGCATGTGGACGGCGTGCGGGACGGCTGCGCTTTGGTGAACGGCACCGAGCTGCTCATCAGCCGGGGGCGCAAAAACGAGTTTATGGAAGCGCTGACCGATTACGTGGGCGAGGTGGTCAAGTGAGAGAACTGGCGACCTTTCCGGACATTCCCCGGCTGTACACCGCCCTGGCCGAGTGGCTGGCCTGCCTTGTGTATCTATCCCGGCTGCCCCGGCGGCTGCACGGCTGGAAGATGGCAGCCGCCAGCGCCGTGGCCCTGCTGGTGCAGGGGCTGTTTTTGCAGCTCACCGGCGACGCGCCCCTGGTGCTGTGGATGCCCTGCATGGCTGTGGCGGTGGGGCTGATGCTGCTGTTTATCTGGCTGTGCTGCTGTGTGAGCGGCCTGGACGCAGTGTACACCTGCATGCGAGCCTTTATTTTGGCGGAGTTTGCCGCCGCGTTGGAATGGCAGCTGTATTTTTACAGCGTCTACCGCATGGGCTGGAACAGCCTGTGGGTGGAATGGGCTTTGCTGGCGGCGGTGTACGCAGGGGTGTTCGGGCTTGCGTATTTTCTGGAAAACCGGCAGGGGACGGCCATCCTGCGGGTGCCGGCCACTCCACGGGAGACCGGCAGCGCGGCCATCATTGCGGTGGCGGCCTTTTTGATGAGCAACCTGAGCTATGTGTACAGCAACACCCCCTTCAGCAGCGGTTTCATCACCGACATCTTCAACACCCGCACCATGGTGGACTTAGGCGGCGTGGCGATCCTGTACGCTTACCACATGCAGCGCAGCGAGCTGCACATGAAATACGAGCTGGATTCCATCCAGAACGTGCTGCAAAACCAGTATGCCCAATACCGCCAGTCCCGGGAGAGCATCGACATCATCAACCGCAAATACCACGACTTAAAACACCAGATCGCGGCGCTGCGGGCGGAGAGCGACCCCCAGCGGCGCAGCGCCTGGCTGGACGAGATGGAAGAGGACATCAAAGCTTACGAGGCCCAGAACAAGACCGGCAGCCCGGTGCTGGACACGGTGCTCACCAGCAAGAGCCTGTACTGCCAAAAGCACGGTATCAACCTGACCTGCGTGGCGGACGGCACCCTGCTGGGCTTTATGGACGTGATGGACATCTGCACCATCTTCGGCAACGCGCTGGACAATGCCATTGAGTGCGAGCTGCGCCTTCAAGACAAGACAAAGCGCTTGATCCATGTGACGGTGGCGGCCCAGCGGGGCTTTTTGCTGCTGCGGTTTGAAAACTATTACGAGGGCAGCCTGGACATGGTGGAGGGCCTGCCGGTGACCACCAAAAAGGACAAAGCCTACCACGGCTACGGCATCAAGAGCATCCAGTACACCGCCGCAAAATACGGCGGCAGCGTGAAGATCAGCACCGAGGACAATTGGTTTGAGTTAAAGGTGCTCATCCCGCTGCCGCAGGAACAAAAAAGCAAATAAAAAAGCAAAACGGGCAAACCGAGACAACACACCCTTTCGGGGCTGCTTTTGGCAATATGCTGAAAGCAGCCCCGTTTTGTTTGTGCTAATTAGATAATGTTGCCTGCCGTTTGTGCGGAAAATGTGCTGTTTGTGAAGGAAGTGTTAAAGTCAGACAAAAATGTGATACCATGTAGCCAGAAAACAGGCAGGCTGGATGGGCGCCTTGCCTGGAGCGCAGAAATGCCGTCTCTGCCCCTCATAGGGAGGGGGGCGGAGACGGCCGGCAACTTGAAGAAAGGCGGGTGTTACGCTGAAAAAGGGTCTCCGGAAGGCAAGCGGCCTTCCCACAGCTTTCTAAAGCTTTATTGATAAGGAGGAAACGAAATGCTGTCTATCAATATAGACGACGTAGTAAACGTATTAACAACGCTTGCACCTTACCTGATCGGATTTGCGGTGGTACTGGTGCTGGCGATCATTGTTATGATCGCGTGCAAAAAGCTGCCCAAGAGCAAAAAGTTCATGGTGCGCAGCCAGGCTGGCCTGGCCATTGCCCTGTCTCTGGTGGTCGTTCTGAACATGATCGCCTTCGGCCCCATGTTCACCATGATCAACCTGGCCATGGGCGGCGGCTCCATCACCGAAGAGAGCATGGCTGAGGCCTACGACGTGAACACCGAGCTGGTTGGCGAAGGCGTCACCCTGCTGGAAAACAACGGCGCTTTGCCCCTGAGCAGCGGCTCCAACGTGAACGTGTTCGGCTGGGCTTCCACCGCTCCCGTTTACGGCGGCGTTGGTTCCGGCGCGCTGAACGACCAGTACGCGGTCACAGACCTGATCACCGGCCTGAAGAACGCCGGCCTGAACGTGAACGAGGATCTGGTGAACTTCTACGAGACCTACCAGGCCGAGCGGCCCAGCGTGGGCATGTGGGCCCAGGATTGGACCCTGCCCGAGCCCAACGTGAACGCCTACACCGATGAGCTGATGAACGGCGCGAAGGAATTCTCCGACACCGCCCTGGTGGTCATCTCCCGTCCCGGCGGTGAGAACGCCGACATGCCCACCGATATGGCCGCCGTTGTGGACGGCAGCTGGATCGAGCGGGATGCCGTTACCGGCAACTCTTACTTCAACGGCACCTACGATGACAGCCTGAACGAGGGCAACGACTGGGATGCAGGCGACCACTACCTGCAGCTGACCAACCGGGAGGAAGAGATGCTGGCCATGGTGTGCGATAACTTTGAAAACGTTATCGTGCTGGTGAACACCAACAACGCCATGGAGCTGGGCTTCCTGGAAGAGTACGGCGTGGACGCCGCTCTGTACACTCCCTGCCCCGGCCAGAACGGCTTCAACGCTGTGGGCCAGGTGATCACCGGTGCGGTGAACCCCTCCGGTAAGACCGTGGATACCTGGGTGTACGATCTGTTCCAGACTCCCAACTACAACAACTTCGGTCAGTTCACCTACACCAACATGGACGACCTGGCCGTGGTAGGCAGCAACTTCATCACTGGTGAAGAGACCACCACCCTGCCCAGCTTCGTAAACTATGTGGAAGGCATTTATGTTGGCTACAAGTTCTACGAGACTGCCGCTGTGGAAGGCCTGATCGACTACGATTCCACCGTTATCTATCCCTTCGGCTACGGCCTGAGCTACACCACCTTCAGCCAGGAGATGGGCCCCATCACCGAGAGCGACGGCACCATCAGCTTTGACGTGACCGTTACCAACACCGGCAGCGTGGCCGGCAAGAACGTTGTAGAGGTCTACTACAACCCGCCCTACACCAACGGCGGCATCGAGAAGGCCAGCGCCAACCTGGTGGCTTTCGACAAGACCGACGTGCTGGAGCCCGGCGCTTCCGAAACTGTCACCATCAGCTTCAAGGCTGAGGATATGGCCTCTTACGACACCTACGGCGCTGCCGCTTACGTGCTGGAAGCCGGCGACTATGTGATCAGCATCAACTCTGACTCCCACACCGTCCTGGACAGCCAGGTGTACAACGTGCCCACCACCATCACCTACAGCGAGGGCCGTTCCACCGATAAGACCGCTCCCACCAACCAGTTCGCCAACGTGGAAGGCGACGTGACCTACCTGTCCCGTGCGGACGGCTTCGCCAACTACGAGCAGGCTACTGCCGCTCCCACCAACTTCGAGATGTCTGCGGAGCACAAGGCCACCTTCCTGAACAACGGCAACTACGACCCCAACAACTACAATAACCCCGACGACGTGATGCCCACCACCGGCGCCAAGAACGGCATCGACCTGGTGCAGATGCGCGGCGTTGCCTACGACGATCCCCAGTGGGATGCTTTCCTGGATCAGCTGACCGTTGCCGACATGAGCGAGCTGATCGCCATGGGCGGCTACCAGACCGCTCCTCTGGCCAGCATCGGCAAGGTGCAGACCTATGACTGCGACGGCCCTGCTTCCATCAACAACAACTTCACCGGCCAGGGTTCCATCGGCTTTGCCGGCACCGTGATGATGGCTTCCAGCTGGAACACCGACACCGTACATAAGTTCGGCTCCTCCATCGGCCGCATGGCGGACGATCTGGGCGTGTCCGGCTGGTACGCTCCCGCCATGAACATCCACCGCTCCGCCTTCAGCGGCCGTAACTTCGAGTACTACTCCGAAGATCCCGTGCTCAGCGGCAAGCTGGCTGCCCAGGCCATCCAGGGCGCCGAGGAACATGGCGTGTACGCTTACATCAAGCACTACGCTCTGAACGACCAGGAGACCAACCGCAACAGCATGCTGTGCACCTGGGCCAACGAGCAGTCCATCCGTGAAATTTACCTGAAACCCTTCGAGCTCAGCGTGAAGGAAGGCGGCGCGGATGCCGTGATGTCCTCCTTCAACTACATCGGCACCGAGTGGGCCGGCGCTTCCAACGCCCTGTGCAACACCGTGCTGCGTGACGAATGGGGCTTCGTGGGCATGGTCCTCACCGACTACTTTGGCGTGTACGGCTACATGGACGCCGACCAGGCCATCCGTAACGGTACCGACTTCTGCCTGGTAAACTACCCCACCGAGACCAACTACCTGACCGATACCACCAGCGCCACCGGCGTTCTGGCCGCCCGTCAGGCCTGCAAGAACGTGCTGTACACCGTTGTGAACAGCCGCGCTTACATGGAAGAGAACCTGAATCCCGGCATGCCCGCATGGCAGATCGCCATCATCGTTGTGGACGTTCTGCTGGCTGCCGGCCTGATCGCTCTGGAACTGCGCACTGTGAAGAGCTACAACCGCAAAAAGCAGTTCGATGTGGAGTCCGCTGCCGAGACCGGCGAGACTTCCAAGAGCTGACCAATGACCGAACGGCCGGATGATCCCGGCTGACATCTGAACCGACCCAACGCCGGAGCCTTTGCGCCTGAAATAGGCCAAAGGCTCCGGCCCGTGGGCCGGTCCCCGGAGCGCGGCCTGCCAGGAAAAAGGGCGGACCGCTTTGCGGGGATCGGCCGATGGCCGAAGCGTCTTTCGCAAGGGGACGCTGCGAGAGAATGAAGGAGTTTTGAGACCATGAAGTACAAAGAACTGATCGACCAGATGACCCTGGAGGAAAAATGCAGCCTGCTTTCCGGCCGGGATGTCTGGAGTACCCGACCCATTGAGCGGCTGGGCGTTCCCAGCATGTTTTTGTCCGATGGTCCCACCGGTGTGCGCAAGCAGATGGGCGAGGGGGACCACCTGGGCCTGAACGCCAGCGAGCCCGCCACCTGCCTGCCCACCGCCGCCACCATGGCCAACAGCTGGAACCCGGAACTGAGCCAGCAGGTGGGCCACCTGGTGGGCGACGAGGCCGCCAGCCTGGGCGTGAACGTGTTGCTGGGGCCCGGCCTGAACATCAAGCGCAGCCCCCTGTGCGGCCGTAACTTTGAGTATTTTTCCGAGGACCCGTACCTGTCCGGCAAGATGGCCGCCGCCTTTGTGCGGGGCGTGCAGGAGAACGGCATCTCCGCCTGCCCCAAGCACTTTGCGGTGAACAGCCAGGAGCTGCGCCGCATGGCCAACGACAGCGTGCTGGACGAGCGCACCCTGCGGGAAGTGTACCTCACCGGCTTTGAGATCGCCGTGAAAGAAGGCCAGCCCAAGACCATCATGAGCAGCTACAACCTGGTGAACGGCACCTATGCCAACGAAAACCAGCACCTTCTGCAGGACATCCTGGTAAAGGAGTGGGGCTACGAGGGCATGGTGGTCACCGACTGGGGCGGCTCCAACGACCATGTGGAAGGTGTGCGCGCAGGCAGCCATCTGGAAATGCCCGGCACCGGCGGTGACAGCGACCGGGAACTGATCCAGGCCGTGAAGGAAGGCCGCCTGGGCATGGACATCCTGGACCAGCGGGTGGACGAATACCTGCGCACCCTGTACGCCGTGAAGGACGCCACTGCCGGCGGCACCCGTGCTTTTGACAAGGAAGGCCACCACCAGCTGGCAGCCAAGGCTGCCGAGGAGACGGTGGTGCTGCTGAAAAACGAGGAGAACCTGCTGCCCCTGGCGGAGGGTACCAAGGTAGCCGTCATCGGCGATTTTGCCCAGAAGCCCCGTTACCAGGGCGCCGGTTCCAGCGTGGTGAACCCCACCCGGCTGGACAGCGCGCTGGACGTGCTGGGCAGCGTGCCCCTGGAAAATGTGGGCTATGCTCAGGGCTATCAGCGCAACAACAAACCCGACGAAGCCCTGCTGCAGCAGGCCGTGGAGCTGGCCCGGAAGGCCCAGGTGGTGCTGCTGTACATCGGCCTCACCGAGATCAGCGAGACCGAGGGCCTGGACCGGGATCACATGAAGATGCCCCAAAACCAGATCCAGCTGTTGGAAGCCGTGGCCAAGGCCAACCCCAACGTGGTGGTGGCGCTGTCTGCCGGCAGCCCGGTGGAGATGCCCTGGATCGACCAGTGCAAGGCGCTGGTCCACGGTTACCTGGGCGGCCAGGCCGGCGCAAGCGCCGTGCTGCGGGTGATCACCGGCCAGGTGAACCCCAGCGGCAAGCTGGCTGAGAGCTACCCCATGACCTGTGAAGAAAACCCCTCGGCGGGCTACTATCCCGGCATGGAGCGCACCAGCGAATACCGGGAGGGCCTGTATGTGGGCTACCGTTACTACCAGACCGCCGGCGTGCCGGTGCGGTTCCCCTTCGGCTTTGGCCTGAGCTACACCACCTTTGCCTACAGCGACCTGGCAGTGAGCGAGAAGGAAGTGCGCTTCACCCTGACCAACACCGGCAGCCGGGACGGCGCCGAGGTGGCCCAGCTGTACGTGGGCTGCAAGGACGGCAAGGTGTTCCGCCCCGCCAGGGAGCTGAAGGGCTTTGCCAAGGTGTTCCTGAAGGCAGGGGAGAGCAAGACCGTCACCATTGAACTGGACGACAAGGCGTTCCGTTACTTTGATGTAAAGACCGATTCCTGGCAGATCGAGGGCGGCACCTACCAGCTGATGGTGGGCGCCAGCGTGGAGGATATCCGCCTTTCCGGCGAGGTGACCGTGCAGGGCACCGGCGCTGCCTGCCCCTACGACGCGGCCAGGATGCCCAGCTACTACACCGGCAAGATCACCCAGGTGGGCGATGCCGAGTTTGAGGCCCTGCTGGGCCATCCCATCCCGGACGCCGGCTGGGACAGCACCGGCCTGCTGGGCATGAACGATGCCATCTGCCAGATGTACTACGCCAAGAACCCCCTGGCCCGGCTGGTGTACAAGATCCTCACCAGCATGAAGGACAAGAGCATCGCCAAGGGCGAGCCGGATCTGAACATCCTGTTCATCTACAACATGCCGTTCCGGGGCATCGCCAAGATGACCGGCGGCATGGTGACCATGGACATGGCCCGTTCCATGGTGACCATGGTCAACGGCCACTTCTTCAAAGGCCTGGGCGGGCTGATCAAGGGCTTCTTCGCCGGCCGCAAGGCCAGCAAGTCCTGATGCGGCCTGATCATTTACAAACAACGCTTTTTTCATCACAAGTGCACAAACGGTTTTGCCGCGAACGGGGCAGGGGAACATCCTGCCCCGTTCGCGGCGTTTTGCGCCAGTTTGCGCCCGCCGCACCGCCAGTTGCCACAAAAAGCGGCCCCGGCGGTTTGGGGTTTTATGGAATGTGAGAAAATCCTGCACAAAGGGGTCGGTTCCTGTTGACGCTGGCCGGGCGGGATGGTATACTTTTAAAGTGAATAGGGACGTTCACAACGCGCGCAAACCGCAGGATGTGGGCGTCTTTGTTTGTGTAAAGCTCGCCTGTCTGCCGCAAAAGGCGGCCGGGCCCTGTTTAAAAAACGTAAGGAGCAATGCGATTATGTTAACTGCAATCACCGGAATCAACTGGGGCGACGAGGGCAAGGGCCGCATGGTGGACCTGCTGAGCCAGGAGTACAACATCGTGGTGCGTTACCAGGGCGGCAACAACGCCGGCCATACCGTGGTCACCCCTGAGGGCAAATTCGTGCTGAATCTGTTGCCCAGCGGCATCCTGCGCTCGGACGTGGTTTGCGTTATGGGCAACGGCATGGTCATCGACCCGGCCCATCTGGAAAAGGAGATCGCTGCCCTGCGCGCCCAGGGGATCCAGATCGACCCCAGCCATCTGAAGATCAGCGACCGGGCCACCATCTGCATGCCCTACCATGTGGCGGAGGACGGCCTGGAAGAGGACCGTCTGGCCAAGAGCGGCAGCCAGTTTGGCTCCACCCGCCGGGGCATCGCGTACTCCTACGGCGATAAATACATGAAAAAGACCCTGCGCATGGGCGATCTGCTGAACCTGGACGATTCGGTGAAGAAGCGTTTGGCCACCATCGTGGAGTGGAAGAACCTGACCATGGAGAACGTGTACGGCACCCAGCCCATCGACCTGGAAGAGATGTGGGTCTGGTGCCAGAAATACGCCGAGCTGTTCAAGGATTACATCTGCGATGCCGGCGCTTATCTGGACAAGGCGGACAAAGAGGGTAAGAAGATCCTGTTCGAGGCCCAGCTGGGCGCTCTGCGTGACATCGACTTCGGCATCTATCCCTTCACCAGCTCTTCCAACGTGATCGGCAGCTACGCCCCCATCGGCGCGGGCATCCCCGGCCACAAGCTGGACAAGAGCATCGGCATCATGAAGGCCTACTCCAGCTGCGTGGGCGAAGGCCCCTTCACCGCCGAGCTGGCCATGACCGAAGAGGAGAAGGACGCCCTGCGTCAGGCCGGCCATGAGTTCGGCGCTGCCACCGGCCGTCCCCGCCGGGTAGGCCCCTTCGACGTGGTGGCGAGCCGCTACGGCGTGTTCTGCCAGGGCGCCGACGAGCTGGCCCTGACCCTGCTGGACGTGCTGGACTACATGGAAGAGATCCCCGTGGTGGAAAAATACCTGGTGGACGGCCAGGAGGTGGACCGCTTCCCCATGGGCGAAGCGCTGGACAATGCCCAGCCCGTTGTGAAATACCTGCCCGGCTGGCACTGTGACATCACCGTCTGCCGCACCTGGGAAAGCCTGCCCCAGGCTGCCAAGGACTATGTGGAGTACCTGGAAAAGGCCGTGGGCTGCAAGATCAAATATGTTTCCGTGGGCGCTGCCCGCGACGCGTACCTGGTGCGCGAGTAAGCCAATGCTGACACCGGCCAAAGCCGAGGCCGGGCAAGGAAGCTTTGCCTGCGGGCTGACGATTTTGTGTAACTGACTGCGTCAGAGCTCCTAGCTAACCACCAAGGGTAGCGTCGTCGCTCTTCCTTGCATTTACAGCAAAATCGCCGGGCCGCAGGTGCAGGGTAGCTCTGGCCCTCGTTTTTGAGAGCAAAACAGAGGAAAAGGGGTGCCCCAATACTTGGTGTATTGGAGCGCCCCTTTGAGTTTGTTAGGCTCCAAAAACGTAAGCCAGGGCCAAAGTTTCCTTACCCGGACTCGGCTAATGTACCGGGCCGGTTCAACTTTTTAAGGGGGTAAAAGTAACACTTATGGGAGAGTATCTGGACAAAGGCCTGCACGAAGAGTGCGGCGTATTCGGCGTTTACCGCCAGAGCGACGCGGCCCATCTGACCTATTTCGGCCTGCACGCGTTGCAGCACCGGGGCCAGGAGGGCGCGGGCATCGCCGTGGCGGACGGAAAGACCATCCGCTGCCATAAGGGCAAGGGCCTTTTGACCGACGTGTTCCAGGCCAACGACCTGGACAAGCTCACCGGCAAAAACGCCATCGGCCATGTGCGCTACGGCACGGCGGGCGGCGGCGAGCTGGAAAACGTGCAGCCCATCGTTTCCCGCCTGGCAAACGGCGGCGCGCTGGCGGTGGCCCACAACGGCCAGATCACCAACGCCGCCGAGCTGCGCCGGGAGCTGGAGGACAACGGCAGCATCTTCTGGGGCAGCTCGGACAGCGAGATCATCCTGCACCTGATGCAGGGCCCCCGGGGCCCGCTGCTGGAGAAGATCAAAAAAGCCTGCAACCGGCTGGACGGCGCTTTTGCCTTTTTGATCCTCACCGAAAAGAACCTGTACGCCGTGCGGGACCGGCATGGCCTGCGGCCGCTGTCCATCGGAAAACAGGGCGACGGCTGGTGCGTTTCCAGCGAGAGCTGCGCCTTTGACATCGTGGGCGCTCACCTGTTGCGGGACGTGCGCCCCGGCGAGATCGTCAAGCTGTCCGCCGACGGGATGGAGAGCTGCTTCTATACCGAGGACACCTGCCAGAACCTGTGCGCCATGGAGTATGTGTACTTCTCCCGGCCGGACTCGGTGCTGGAGGGCAAAAACGTTCACGGCGTGCGCCGGGAGTGCGGCCGCCTGCTGGCCCAGGAGGACCTGGACAACTTTTTGAAGGCGGACATCGTGGTGGGCGTGCCGGATTCCTCCCTGTCCGCCGCGGCGGGCTATAGCGAGGCCATCGGCCTGCCCAACGAGATGGGCCTGATCAAAAACCGCTATGTGGGCCGCACCTTCATCCAGCCCACCCAGGCTCAGCGTGACCTGGGGGTAAAGATGAAGCTGTCCGCCAATGTGCCGGTGGTGCGGGGCAAGCGTGTGGTGCTGGTGGACGATTCCATCGTGCGGGGCACCACATCCAAGCGCATCGTGGCCCTGCTGCGCCAGGCCGGCGCTACCGAGGTGCACCTGCGCATCGCCGCCCCGCCCATCCAGTATCCCTGCTTCTACGGGGTGGATATGTCCACCCGGGCCGAGCTGGCCAGCGCCAGCCTGGAGCCGGATGTGCTGGCAAAGGTGCTGGGGGCGGATTCCCTGCGCTTTATGAGCGTGGAGGACCTGAAAAAAGCCTGCGAGGCGGAGGGCCTGTGCACCGCCTGCTTCAACGGCGAGTATGTGACCCCGCTGTACAGCCACAAAGTCTAATAGGCATAACATGTAAGAGAAAACGCCCCCGGGGTGCCGCTGAGTGCATCCCGGGGGCGTTTTGTTTACAGTCCGGTCATAAACCGCTCATAAAACGTCGGTTTTTTCACAGGACCTCCATTTTCTTTTGCGATTTTTGTCAAATCTATCCCGTAGAATACAAGACATAAGGTTCACTGTCCTTGGTTCCTAGTAAAAGGGCAGACAAACGCTGATCCGGGGCCGCTTGGCTCCCGGTTTATATAGATAAAAGCCAAGGAGTTAAAAACTTCGTTCCGCGCCACGGGCATGTACCGGGGCGCGGAACACCTTGACAGAAAAACGCCCTGATTTTGTGTGCTTTGTGCGCAAAATCAGGGCGTTTTTCGCCGGAAAAGGGTACTGGGGGACGCCTTCGCCAGTCTTCACATCCCCGGCTTTTTTGCGCTGTCCTGATTGCGGCGGTAGATCAGCAGCAGGCCCTTCAGCAGCAAGGCATCGTCGATGATGATGTCGTGCCGGCAGTGGGGCACGATCACCTTGGCCAGGCCGCCGGTGGCCACCACGGTGGCCGGCTGGCCCAGTTCCTCCTGGATGCGGTCGATCAGGCCGTCCAGGCAGGCGGCATTGCCGTGGATGATGCCGCTTTTCATGCATTCGGCGGTGTTTTTGCCGATCAGGCGGCGGGGGGAATCCAGCGAGATCTTGGACAGCTGGGAGGTGTGGCTCACCAGCGCTTCCAGCGAGGCGTTCACGCCGGGCAGGATCATGCCGCCGATGTAGCTTTTTTCCGCGTCCAGCACCTCCAGCGTGGTGGCGGTGCCCAGGTCGATGATGATGAGGGGGGCGGGGTAATCCCGGATGCCCGCCACGGCGCAGACCACCCGGTCGCTGCCCAGCTGGGCGGGGTTGTCCATCTTGATGTGCAGGCCGTTCTTCACGCCGGGGCCCACCACCATGGCCTCGTGGCCGGTGGCGGTGCGCACCGCTTCCCGGATCAGGTTGGTGATGGGGGGCACCACCGAGGAGATGATGACCCCCTCCAGGGTGGACATATCCACCCGATACATCTCCAAAACGTTTTTAAAGCTGATGGCGTATTCCAGCGAAGTTTTGCTCAGATCGGTGGAAAGGCGCTCCACAAACACGATGTTCTCTTCCGACTCCAGATAGCCGATCACGATGTTGGTATTTCCGATGTCCAGTGCAAGGATCATAATGTCAAACAACTCCTATTTGTTGGTTCAGGCTTTTTTGCCGCCCGCCGCAAACCGCAGCAGGGGACGGCCCACCAGGGCAACGATCAGGGTGGCCACAAGGGCTTCCGGCACGCCCTGCACCCCGATGAGGGACAGGATGAAGGGATACACCGCGTCCGCCGCAAGGCCCTTGGCCGCGCCGTAGCTCTCGCCAAAGAACGCGAAGATCAGGTTCATCACCAGCAGGGTGTTGGTCATGGAACCCACAAAGCCGGCGGCCCCCAGGCAGAGGTACTGGCGGCGGGGCGCATCGCCCAGCAGCTTTTTCAGGCCCTGGTATACAAAAAACGGCACTACGCCCACCAAAATGCGGGGGACCATGCAGACGATCAGGCTGGCCAGATTGCCGTGCGCATCCCCCAGGCTGTAAAAGGGGGTGAACACGAAGGAGGTCACGTTGGGGGAGACGGTGTTGGTCACCAGGCTGGTGAGACCAAACACGCCGCCCAGCACCGCGCCCTTTTTGGGCCCCAGCAGCACCGACCCCAGAATGACCGGGATGTGGATGATGGTGGCCCGCATGAATCCCAAGGGGATGTACCCCAGAAAGGGCACCATCGCCATAACGACGATGATGGCCGAAAAAAGGGCGACCTGGACCAATCCGCGTGATTTTTGCGCAGAACCGTGTGTGTACATATTCAATTGTCCTCCTTGTTATTATTCCCAAAAGGGATACAATACGTCAATTAGTATACCATTCCGCCAAAAGCTTGTCCATGGGCGAAAGTGACGAGCCTGCCCTGCCAAAAGGGGAAAATATCCGGCGGATGCAAACAAGGGGCGGCTGTGGTATAATAACTGCAAAGCAGTTATTATACAAACGGATGCGCAACGCCTCGCCATTCGGCGCCTATGGCCCCTTCATGGCAACCGGCTTTTGATGCGCAATTATACCATTTCGCTTACGCTTCATGGTATAATAACATTTAGAAAAACGATCGCCCACTGGTTTGGGCAGTAAGGAGCGCCCCATGCTGAACGGAAAACACGTGGTCCTGGCCGTAACCGGCGGGATCGCCGCTTATAAGATCGCCACGCTGGCCAGCCTTTTGGTCAAGCAGCACGCCCAGGTGCAGGTGCTGATGACCAAAAACGCCACCAATTTCATCAACCCCATCACCTTCGAGACTCTCACCAGCCGCAAATGCCTAGTGGACACCTTCGACCGGAACTTCGAGTTTGAGGTGGAGCATGTGTCGGTGGCCAAATGGGCCGATATCGCCCTGGTAGCCCCCGCCACCGCCAACGTGATCGGCAAGCTGGCCAACGGCCTGGCGGACGATATGCTCACCACCACCCTGATGGCCTGCAAGTGCAAAAAGCTGGTGGCTCCGGCCATGAACACCCAGATGTACGAAAACCCCGTGGTGCAGGACAACCTGAAAAAACTGGAGCATTACGGCATGGAGCTGATCCAGCCGGTGTCCGGGCATCTGGCCTGCGGCGACAGCGGCATGGGCAAGATGGCCGAGCCGGAGGTGATGCTGCAATACATCCTGCGGGACCTGGCCCTGCCCAAGGATATGGCAGGCCTGCATGTGCTGGTCACCGCCGGGCCCACCCAGGAAGCCATCGACCCGGTGCGCTTCGTCACCAACCATTCCACCGGCACCATGGGCTACCAGCTGGCCCGCAACTGCATGCTGCGGGGGGCAAAGGTGACACTGGTCACCGGCCGCACCAGCCTGACCCCGCCGCCCTTTGTGGAGGTGGTTGACGTGGTGTCCGCTCAGGAGATGTTCGACGCGGTCACCAGCCGTGCCGCCGAACAGGATATCATCATCAAGGCGGCGGCGGTGGCGGATTACCGCCCGGCCCGGCCCGCTGAGGACAAGATCAAAAAGGCCGAGGGGGGCCTGGCCATCCAGATGGAGCGCACCCAGGATATCTTGCAGATCCTGGGCCAGAACAAGCGGCCCGGCCAGTTTTTGTGCGGCTTTGCCATGGAGACCCAGGACCTGGAAGAGAACGCCCGCAAAAAGCTGGAAAAGAAAAACCTGGACCTGGTGGTGGGCAACAACGTGAAAGTGGCAGGCTCCGGTTTTGGCACCGGCACTAACCTGGTCACCCTCATCACCAAGGACGGCCAGGAGCAGCTGGAACAGATGGACAAGGCCCAGGTGGCGGGCTGCATCGTGGACAAGATCCTGGCGATGCGCGCACAGGGCTGACAGCACGGGCGGCGGAGAGGGGACAGCCTTCCCGCCGCTCGTGTTTTGTAAAAGCGGGGAACATTTTGCCGAACCGGCACATAAGATAGGATAAGCCACAGGCGGTCTGCCTGGCACAGGGAACCCCAGGCGGACAAACCATAAAATGGAAGGAGGGGGGACCATGTTTTCTCTGTTTGAGCATCGGCCGGACGTGAACGAGGGCGTAAAGCGCTGGCAGCAAACGCCGGGGGCGGTGCTGCTGGACGTGCGCACGCCGGAAGAATACGCCCAGGGGCACATTCCCGGCGGCGTGAACCTGCCGCTGGACCGGCTGGAAGAGATCACGCTGGACAAGCAGGCACCGTTGTTTGTGTACTGCCGCAGCGGCAGGCGCAGCGGCGAGGCGGCGCTCTGGCTGCAAAGCCACGGCTACGAAGCGGTGAACGTGGGCGGCGTGCTGGAATACCAGGGCCCGCTGGAAAAGGGCGATCCGTCAGGGGCCTGACGGACTGTCCGGAAAATAGGGGGCAAAAAGCCCGGCCGAACGGCCGGGCTTTTTTGTTTGTGCGGGAGGCGGGCTGAGGGGGCGCACCGATATGCTGGAAGGTTTCTGAAAATATGCTATCTTTTCTAAAGTCGCTGAAGTATAATAACAGCAATGATAAATCGAATGAGAGGCTGCATAAATGGATGTGAGACAACTATCTTCAAGGTATCAGGTCAGAAAAATGACAGCACAGGATGTAGATTTGATTTATGAGCTTTCGATTGGCAACCCTATGTTTTATGAACATTGCCCTCCCTATGTGACCAAGGAAAGCATAGCAAACGATATGCGTGCATTGCCACCCGGCAACAGTGCAGATGATAAATTTTATGTGGGTTATTTCCGCAACAACGAGTTGATCGCTATTATGGATCTCATCGTTTCTTATCCCAATAAAAATACTGCGTGGATCGGATTATTTATGATGGCTCAAAACCATCAAGGAAAAGGCAATGGCTCAAAGATCATTGAAGAATGTGCAGCACATTTGAAGCATTTGGGCTTTGGATCGATACAGTTAGCCTTTGCAAAAGGCAATCCGCAGAGCGAAGCATTTTGGCGGAAGAATGGTTTTGAGAAAACAGGCAGAGAGTCCCAAAATGAAGGGTATACGGCTGTTGTTATGCAGAGGATATTGTAAGTTGGTGTTTTCAGATCAGAAATAAATCTGCTGCAAGCAATACCGGCCGCCCGCCGGCGGCACCATCAAGCAGAAAACCAGAAACGGTTTTCTGGTTTTCGGCATACAACAAAAATGCCAGGCCCCGCCGAGGGGCTTAGCACTTTTGCTTTTGTACGATGAAACAGGTACTTGCTGCCCCATCTTGGCCCGTAGGGCGGGGCCCCCGCGGAAGCTTGCCTTGGCAAGGTTTCGTGGGGAGAAGGAGGAATGACAGAGCGGTATGAGAAAAGCCCAGGCTATGCCTGGGCTTTTTGAATGGAGCGGAGTCCATTCCGATGTGGTGCGGATAACAGGACTTGAACCTGCACGTCGTGGACACTGGACCCTAAAACCAGCGCGTCTGCCAATTCCGCCATATCCGCACAAAAATACTCTCTTAGTTTACCAGCGGCCCACCGTTTTGTCAATCGCAAAAATGGCCCGCGCCCCGGCGGCTATTTTGCCAAAATCGGTGCATACTAATCTTCAGACTGCAATGCCGGGCCCGGGCGGGCGCATCGCCCCTCCCATCTCCGGCAGATAGAAATGAGGTTTATTATGCGCGGAACGGTTCGGCGTCTGGCGACTCTGCTTTTGGCCGCCGGGATGCTTTTGGGCGGCGCGTGGGCGCTTTTGTACCACCAGCTGCCGGATACCTTTTTGGTGCCCCAGGGGCAGACGCTGGCCCTGGCCCAGATGCCCTGGCTGGAGCCGGTGCAGAAAAGCGGCTCGGTGGCGGCGGGGGCAGTGCCTGCGGGCGGCAGCTATAATGTGACCCTCTCGGTGTTCGGCAAGGTGCCGGTGAAAACGGTGCGGGCCGTGGTGGTGGACCGGCGGGCCGTGACCGTGTGCGGCACCCCCTTCGGCATCAAGATGTTCTCCGAAGGGGCCATCGTGGTGGGCTTTACCGACATCAAACAGCCTGGCGGCAGCGCCAACCCCGCCAAGGCGGCAGGGCTGAAGATGGGCGACCGCATCCTGTCGGTGGGGGGCAGCGAGACCCACGGCAACGACGACGTAGCCCAGGCCCTGCAGCAGGCGGCGGGCAGCCCGGTGCAGGTGCGCTATGTGCGGGACGGCCAGCTGCAACAGACCACCCTGCAAGCCGCGCTGGACGAGGAGAGCGGCCGGTGGCGGGCGGGCATGTGGGTGCGGGATTCCTCCGCCGGCATCGGCACGCTGACTTTTGTGGACAACGCCACCGGCATCTATGGCGGACTGGGCCACTCCATCAGCGATGTGGACACCGGCGAGTCCATCGCCCTGCGCAGCGGCGAGATCGGCCCGGTGACCATCACCGGCTGCAACAGCGGGGCGGCGGGCGCCCCCGGCGAGCTGAAAGGCCGTTTCCTCAGCGACATCGCCATCGGGAACATCCTTTTGAACGGCAGCACCGGGGTGTACGGCAGCTTCCGCATCGTGGCCAATGGGCAGGACATGATGGTGGCCCAGGCCCAGGAGGTGCACCAGGGGGCTGCCCGCATCCTGACCACCATTGGGGGCACCACGCCCCAGTGGTTTGAGGTGGAGATCGAGCGGCTGTCCCTCACCGAAGAGGACCCCAACCGGAATATGGTCATCCACGTCACCGACCGGGCGCTGCTGGCGGCCACCGGCGGCATCGTCCAGGGCATGAGCGGCAGCCCGGTGGTGCAGGACGGCCGCCTGGTGGGGGCGGTGACCCATGTGCTGGTAAACGACCCTACCCGGGGCTTTGGCATTTTTGCGGAAAACATGCTGGTAAGCGCCGACGCAGCCGCCCAGCAGGCCGAAACCGCCCAGGAAGCTGAATAGAATTTCCATCTATCTGGAAAATATTGGAATTTGGTATTGCAAACGATGGAAATATATGGTAAAATTGCCATTGTTGATACAACAACACGAAACGCGCCATGATATAGGACGTAAAGCAGGAGGAACCAACAATGGAAACCATGAAATTTTTGATGACAGATCTGGGCGAGCGGATCACGGCTGCCTGTGTGGCGGCATTGGAAAAGCGGGGCATCCAGGTGATCGTTTGCCAGCGGGACGGCCAGGAGGTGCTGGAAAATCTGGAGACCCACCGGCCCCAGGCGGTGCTGCTGGACGTGTTCATGCCCACGCTGGACGCCATTGCCGTGAAACAGCGGTACGAGGCCCGGGGCGGCAGCGCAGTGTTTTTCGTCACCGGCACCTTCCAGAACGAGCAGATGGAGCAGGAGCTGCTGGAAAGCGGCTTTGCGTTCTACTATGTCAAGCCCTTTGACGAGGAAGTGATGGCCGGGCGGGTGGCAAAAGCGGTGGGCCGCCAGACCATGCACCGGCAGATCGGCACCAGCAGCGACGAGATGCGGGTCACCGACATTTTGCACCAGATCGGCGTGCCTGCCCACATCAAGGGCTATCAGTTTTTGCGGGACGCCATCCTGCTGACCATCGAGGATCAGGATTACATCAACGCGGTGACCAAGCGCCTGTATCCGGAGATCGCAAAGCAGAACGGAACCACCGCCAGCCGGGTGGAGCGGGCCATCCGCCACGCCATCGAGGTGGCCTGGGACCGGGGCGACGTGGATACCCTGAACAGCTATTTTGGCTACACCATCCACAACCTGCGGGGCAAGCCCACCAACTCGGAATTCGTCGCCATGATCAGCGACCGGATGCGGCTGGACAAAAAGCAGCGCCACGCCTAACAGCTGAGGCCGGGCAAGGGAAATTTGGTCCCGGACTCGGCGAAACGATCAAACCATGCCATTTCCCCCGGAGAGAACCCAAAAGGGCCCGTCTCCGGGGGCTGTTTTTTGTCCGAGGCGGAGGCCTGCCGCTGCCGGTTATCATGGATTTTTCACAGTGGATACGCTATAATGGTATCAAAACAGTGAACTTGCGTTCCACGCCCCATTTGCGGGAAGGAAACGCAGGGGAGGAGATACCATGAACAAGACCGTTACCGCAGTGATCGTGGCCGCCGGTTCCTCCAGCCGGATGGGCTTTGACAAGCTGGCATACCCTCTGGAGGGCGGCACCGTGCTGGAACACAGCCTGCGGGCCTTTGACCGGCACCCCCTGGTGGGGAACCTGGTGTTGGTGACCGGCAAAAACGAGGCCCTGGCCCGGCAGGCGGCGGCTGGCTGCCAAAAGCCGTTGACCCTGGTGAAGGGCGGCGAGACCCGGGCCATCAGCGTGAAAAACGGCGTGCAGGCTGCTTCGGGCCAGCTGGTGGCCATCCACGATGCCGCCCGCCCCTTTGTGAGCGAGGCGGTGATCACCCGGGCGCTGGAAGCCGCCGCCGAGACCGGGGCCGCCGCCCCGGCGGTGCCGGTGAAGGACACCGTGAAGCTGGCCGACCAGGGCCTGGTGCAGCAGACCCCGCCCCGGGACAAGCTGTTTGCGGTGCAGACCCCCCAGTGCTTTGACCGGGCGGGATACCTGCGCCTGCTGGAAGCCTTTGCGGACGATTCCATCACCGACGACTGCCAGCTGTTTGAAAAGGCCGGCCGCCCGGTGCGGCTGACCCAGGGCGACTACGGCAACTACAAGATCACCACCCCCGAGGACCTGAAAGGAGAGACCAAGATGCGCATTGGCCATGGATACGACGTACATAAGCTGGTGGAGGGCCGCCGGCTGATCCTGGGCGGGGTGGACATCCCCTACGAAAAGGGCCTGCTGGGCCATTCCGACGCGGATGTGCTGGCCCACGCCGTGATGGACGCGGTGCTGGGCGCCGCCGCCCTGGGGGACATCGGCCGCCATTTCCCGGACACCGACCCCGCCTACAAGGGGGCGGACAGCCTGGCGCTGGCCCGCCATGTGGCGGCCTTGATGGAAAAGGAGGGCTGGCGTGTGGAAAACGTGGATGCCACCATCCTGTGCCAGGCCCCCAAGCTGACCCCCCACATCCCGGCCATGCGCCAGAACCTGGCCGACGCCCTGGGCATGCCGGTGGACACGGTGAGCGTAAAGGCCACCACCGAGGAGCATCTTGGCTTTACCGGTGCGGGGCAGGGCATCGCGGTGCACGCGGTGGCCCTGATCACCAAGCGGGGCGGCTGAGGGGAGCGGGCCCCATGGCAAAAAAAGGTTTTCAAGAAACCCTGCATGTGTTATACTAATGTAAGATTTTTTGGTAGATTTTGAAGCTCTGTGCCGAGGGTGCCCCACCGGGCACGGCGGGGCAGAACGGGAGGTTTTTTTGTGGCAAGTTTTGATCTGAGCCAGATGCTGGGCACCTTGCAGTCCATCTGGCGGCAGCCGCAGAATATTCTGGACATTGCGATCGTGGCCTTTGTGGTCTACGAGCTGCTGGCCCTCATCCGCAAAACACGGGCCGCCCAGCTGGCAAAGGGCGCCATCGTGGTGCTGCTGTTCTATGCGGTGGCCTATCTTTTGAACCTGCGCACCGTGGTCTGGCTGATGAACAGCATTTTGCAGGTGGGCATTTTGGCGCTGGTGGTTTTGTTCCAGCCGGAACTGCGCCGTGCGCTGGAGCAGATGGGCCGCACGGATAAGTGGGCCGCAAAGCTGTTCCGCACCCGCCGGGGCGACCCCAGCCTGCGGGGCCGCTGGCAGAACGCCTGCCTGGCCATCTGCGACGCGGCGGAGCAGCTGTCTGACACCCACACCGGGGCGCTGATCGTGCTGGAGCGGAACACCAACCTGTCCGAGATCATCCGCACCGGAACCCCCTTGAACGGGGACGTGAACCGGGAGATGCTGGGCACCATCTTTTACGAGGGCACCCCCCTGCACGACGGCGCGGTCGTGGTGCGGGACGGCATGCTCAAGGCGGCGGGCTGCGTGCTGCCCCTCTCCGATAACCTGGAGATCGGCAAGGACATGGGCACCCGCCACCGGGCGGCCCTTGGCATGAGCGAAAATTCCGACGCGGTGGTGGTGGTGGTCAGCGAGGAGACCGGCATCATCTCGCTGGCGAAAAACGGCGTGCTGATCCGCCGTCTGGACCGTCAGAACCTGTTCGATCTGTTGCAGGAGGACCTGGTCCCCCCCGAGCAGGAGACCACCCAAAAACAATCGTTCTGGAGAAAAAAGCATGAAAAAAAAGAAAGATAAGTCCCTGCTGGACTACCGGCGGGTCTCCATCCCTCTGTCGCTGCTGATCGCCGTGGCGCTGTGGATGGTGGTGACCATGGTCATCAATCCGGATCAGACCCAGTTCATCCACAGCGTGCCGGTAGATTTTACCTATAATTCCACCGCCTACACCAACCGGGGGCTGGACATCGTGAACGAGCCCTCCAAATCGGTGACGCTGGTGGTGTCTGGCAACGGGTATGACCTGAACGGCCTGAATGCCGACGATTTTGTGGTCTACCCGGACTACTCCTCGGTGAGCGGCCCCGGCGAGGTGACCCTGCCGCTGCTGGTGCGGGCCCGTAACAGCAGCCTGCAGGTGGAAGTGCAGGTGGAGCGCAACGAGCGGGTGGATCTGGTGTTCGATTCCATCCAGGAGCGCACCTTCAATGTGGAGGTGCAGGCCAGCGACCTGACCATCGCCGAAGGCTACATCCTGCAGGGGACCGTGGCCTCGCCCTCCACCGTGACCGTGCGCGGCCCGGCCAGCGAGGTGGAAAAGATCGACCGGGTGGTAGCCCGCATCGAGCCCAGCGACGAGCTGCAGAATATGTCCGAGAGCAAGATCAAGACCGTGACCCTGGAAGTGCAGGACGCCAACGGCACCCCCATGCAGCTGGAGTACTCCACTCTGGACAGCAGCGTGGCCGAGGTGACCATCAGCATCTACCAGAGCAAGGAGCTGCCCCTGACGGTGAACTTTATCAACGTGCCGGAGGGCTTCGATCTGAACAACCTGCATTACACCCTGTCTCAGGAGACAATGGTGGTGAGCGGCCGCCCCGAAACGCTGGCCAATCTGAGCGAGCTGGCGGTGAGCGACTTTGACCTTTCCACCTTTGAACTGGACAAATCCTACAGCCTGACGGTGAACCTGCCCCGTGGGGTGGAGAGCCGCAACAACGGGCAGAACATCACCCTGAGCTTTGATACCACCGGCCTTGCCTCCCGCACCCTGAACGTGGCCAACATCCGCACCATCAACGCGCCGGATAACTACACGGTGACGGTGAACGACACCCGGGTGGCCAACGTGACCCTGATCGGTCCGGAGGAAGAGCTGGACGCCCTTTCGCCCAGCAGCGTGGTGGCCACGGTGGATATGAGCCAAAGCCAGGTGGCGGAAGGCACGGAACGCCTGTCCGCTTCCATTTCGGTACCCTCTTCCAGCACCATCTTTGCGGTGGGCAGCTACACGGTGGAGTGTTCCATAACTGAAGATTCCGGGAGCTGAACAAAAGAATGCTGTTAGTAAGAGGGATACGGGTCGGGCTGAATAAGGCCCGGCCGGAAGACGAGGCCAAAGCCATCGCGCTGCGCACCCTGCGGGTGCCCCAAAGCCAGGTGGCAGCGGCCGGCGTGGCAAAACTTTCGGTGGACGCCCGGCACGGCAAGCCGGTGCTGGTGTACACCATTGCGGTAACATTGAAAAACGAGGGTGCGGAACCGGCCTTTGCCGGGGCCGCGCCCTGCGTTGCTATAGCCCGGCGGGTGGAATTTGCCCCCCGCATGGGCACCGAGCCCCTGAAACACCGGCCGGTGGTGTGCGGCCTTGGCCCGGCGGGCCTTTTCGCCGCGCTGGCCCTGGCAAAACAAGGCTATCGGCCCATCGTGCTGGAGCGGGGCCCGGCGCTGGAACAGCGGGTGCAGGCAGTGGAGCATTTTTCCGCCACCGGCCAGCTGGACCCGGAGGCCAACATCCAGTTCGGCGAGGGGGGCGCTGGCACCTTTTCCGACGGCAAGCTCACCACCCGCATCAACGACGAGCTGTGCGGCTTTGTGATGGACACCTTGTTGGAGCACGGCGCGCCCGCCGAGATCGCCTACAAACAAAAGCCCCATGTGGGCACCGATCTGCTGCGGGGGGTGATCCTGTCCATCCGGCGCAAGATCGAGGTTCTTGGCGGCGAGGTGCGGTTCAACACCTGCCTCACCGGCCTTGTGCACAAAAACGGCTGCCTGACGGGCATCGAGACCACCGGCGGCCCCATCGCCTGCGACCAGCTGATTCTGGCGGTGGGCCATTCCGCCCGGGACACCTTCGCCATGCTGGCGGAGAACGGGCTGCCCCTGGTATGCAAACCCTTTTCGGTGGGCTTCCGGGCGGAGCATCTGCAAACCGAGATCGAAAAAAGCCTCTACCACGAGGCCGCCGGCCATCCGGCGCTGCCCCGGGGCGAGTACCAGCTGAGCCAGCATATTGGCAGCCGGTGCGTGTACACCTTCTGCATGTGCCCCGGCGGCCAGGTGGTGGCCTCCGCCAGCGAGGAGGGGGGCGCTCTCACCAACGGCATGAGCTACCACGCCCGGGACGGCAAAAATGCCAACGCCGCGGTGGTGGTCAGCGTGGACGGCAGCGATTTTGACCAGGACCCCCGCAAGGCCATCGCCTTCCAGCGCCAGCTGGAGCAGGCGGCTTTCCGGGCAGGGGGCGGCGGGTACACCGCCCCGGCGGAAACGGTGCAGAGCTTTTTGCAGGGCAAGGGCCGGCTGGACCTGGGCCGGGTGCAGCCCACCTACGACCGGGGCGTGCGCGCCTATGACCTGGGCAGCCTGCTGCCCGGCGATCTGGCGGACACCCTGCGCAGCGGCCTGACCGCCTTTGAGCACAAGCTGCGGGGCTACACCGCCCCGGATGCGGTGCTCACCGGCCTGGAGACC
>CASEVW010000056.1 GCA_949291395.1 uncultured Oscillospiraceae bacterium
CCTGGCGGGCCGCCGCGGTGCCCCGCGCCGACGCGCCGGAGCTGCCCCTGGAGCGGGAGCTTTATATATAAAGTAAATCAAGTAAATTTTTTAGAGCAGAAGGAGCATTTTTCGTCAGCTGTCAGCTTACCGAAAGCCCACGATCCCCCTGCTCCGGATGCGTAGCCTTTTCACAAAGCAAAGCCCTTTTCCTGTGAAAGTTTTGTCTTTTGTGCAAAATTTCTGCATATTTAGGGGTTCAAATTTCGCATGGGCTGCGGTATTATAATCATAAGCGAATTTCCCCGCCCGGAGTGCCGGGCCCGGGACACTTTTTCCATCACCAAATTACCAAGAACGGAGTGTATCGCAATGAAAGTTGTTGTTACCAAAAGCTACGATGAGACCTGCGCCTATGTGGCTGATATGATCTGCAAACTGGTGAACGACAAGCCCAACTGCAAGCTGGGCCTGGCCACCGGCGGCACCCCTGTGCCCATGTACCAAAAACTGATCGAGGCCAACAAGGCCGGCAAGGTGGACTTTTCCCAGGTACATACCGTGAACCTGGACGAATACTGCGGCATCCCGGAGACCCACGACCAGAGCTACCGCTACTTTATGAACACCAACCTGTTCGACCACATCAACATCGACAAGGCCAACACCTATGTGGCCAAGGGCATGGGCGACCCCGAAGCCAACGCCGCCGAACTGGAAGCCAAGGTGCGTGAGGGCGGCGTTGCCGACCTGCAGCTGCTGGGCATCGGCAACAACGGCCACATCGCCTTCAACGAGGCCAGCGACCACCTGATCAGCGTGGCCCACATCGAAAAGCTCACCGAGAGCACCATCAACGCCAACGCCCGCTTCTTTGAAAAGAAGGAGGACGTTCCCACCACCGCCATCACCATGGGCATGGGCGACATCATGGCCGCCAAGTGCGTGGTGCTGATGGCCACCGGCCTGGCCAAGACCGACGCCATCAAGGGCCTGGTGATGGACAACGTGATCACCACCCAGAACCCCAGCAGCATGCTGAAGATGCACGAGAACGTGGTGGTGGTCATCGACCAGGAACTGGCCGACGCCGTGGGCTACAAAGCCTGATAAAGCAGGACCTCTTCTTGCCATGAGAGCGGCTGCAAAGCAGCTTGCTCAGAAAATTCAGAAAATAATGTGCAAAACCGGCACCCAGGAAAGCCAAAAGCAGCTTTTCCGGGTGCCGGTCTTTCTGTGTATGAAAGATGACCCTATGCAAGGTGTTCTTGCAGTTCTATTTTGCAGGCAGTCTCTTTTTTGTTCTGTTTGGCGCTTACTCCTCGCCCCGGCCCCGGCGGGCCAGCACTTTCACGCTGCTGGCGTATTCCGAGGGGGTCATGCCGGTGACCTTTTTGAAATGGCGGGAAAAATAATGGATGGAATTGTAGCCCAGCAAAGCGGCGATCTCGGTGAAGTTGTGGCTGCCCTCCCGGATCATCTCCTTCGCTTTCTGGATCTTCAAATTGCCAAAGTATTCCATGGCCCCGCCGCCGGTCTTTTCCCGAAAGACCTTTTGCAGATAGCTGCGGCCCACCAGGTTGTCCCGGCAGATGTCGCTGAGGGTCAGGCGGCGCTGGATGTTGTTTTCCAGGTACAGCTGCACCCGGTTCAAAAATTCGTTCTGGCTGCGCTCCCGGATCAGGCTGGTGGGCCGGCCCGGCACAACGCTGTCGCCCCGGCGCACCATGTCCAGCAGCATGCTTTCCAGCGAGAGGCCGATCACCTGCTCGGCGCCGAAGGAAGCGTTCTCCCGGCGCACCAATTCCTGGGACAGAGGGTCGTCCAGCGGGGTGGCGAAAGCATCGCCGGCCATCTCCACGATGCGGGCCATCAGCACCCGGTCGCTGTCGGTGGCGGTGAGGGTGCGGCCCTCAAAAAAAGACATGGCCGCACTCTGGCAGGCAAAGGAAACGATCACGATGTTGGGGGCATCCTTGCCGGTGGCCCGGATGTTGTGGTACTCGCCGGGCTTGTGGAAGATCATCTGCCCTTTTTTCAGCAGCTTTTCCTCCTGGCCCGCCGTCACATACACCTCGCCCTTGTCCGCATAAACAAGCTCCCAAAAATCATGACTTTCGCCGGTAAACGCATAGTCCGGGCCATACTCAAAGTAGTGCACCGAATAGATCTCGTCGATGCGGATCGCCTTTTCCAGTGCAAGCGGCTTGTAGCCCATAGTTCGCAGCTCCTTTCGTTGTATTGGCCGTGGACGGGCACCCCTCTTCCGTGCCCCGGTCCTTCTCTCTTCTGCTTGTAAGTATATCCTAAAATGTACGATGGTGCAAATGTTTTCTTTTCTGGCACCGCCGGGCAGTCTTGGCGGGTGGTGACTTCCTGTGTTATAATTACTATAATTAAGCAGCTAAAAGGAAGGATGATACCGATGCAGCGCTTCAAGGCGCATTTTTACACCGACTGGCCGTTTTACAAGCGGCTTTTGGCCATCACCATCCCCATCGCCCTGCAAAACGTGATCAGCCTGGGCGTGAACATGATGGACACCGTGATGCTGGGCCAGCTGGGGGACGTGGCCATCGCCGCCGCCAACCTGGGCGGCCAGCTGTTCACCATTCTGGACGTGCTGGGCTTCGGCCTGGCCAGCGGGGCGGCGGTGCTGATCGCCCAATACTGGGGCAAGCGTGACATGGAGCGCATCCGCCAGATCTTTGCCCTCACCCTGCGGGTGGTGCTGGTGGTGAGTTTTGTATTCAGCCTGGCGGGCCACTTTTTCGCGCCCCAGATCCTGCGCATCTTCACCACAGACCCGGAGGTCATCCAGGCAGGGGCCGCCTATCTGAGCCTGCTGGCTTTCAGCTTCATGCTGTTCAGCTTTTCCAACTGTTACATCATGTGCCTGCGGGCGGTGGAGCAGGTGCGGGTGAGCATGGTGGTGTACGGATGCAGCTTTTTCATCAACGTGTTTTTCAACTACTGTTTCATCTTCGGCAAGCTGGGCGCGCCGGCCTGGGGCGTGCGGGGCGCGGCCTTTGGCACCATCATGGCCCGGCTGTTTGAGCTGTGCGCCGTGCTGGTGTACATGTGCTTTATTGAAAAGACGGTGCGCTTCACCCCCCGCTGGCTGCTGCGGCTGAAAAGCGGCCTTGGGCGGGACTACCTGCGCAACAGCGTGCCGGTGGTGAGCAACGAGCTGCTGTGGGGCGTGGGCATGGCCATCATCAACCTGACCATCGGCCACATGGGAGCCAGCTACACCAGCGCCATGAGCATCGTGAACGTGTTCAACCAGCTGGTGAGCGTGTTCGTGTTCGGTATGGCTGCCGCCAGCGCCGTGGTAGTGGGCAAGACCATCGGAGAGGGCCGCATCCAGGACGCCAAGCGGGCCGCCAACAGCTCGGTGCTGCTGGGCCTTGCCCTGAGTTTTGTGTGCATGGGCCTGCTTCTGGTGGGCCGTCCCCACATCCTGGGCCTTTACAATGTGAGCCAGCTGGCCCATGACACCGCCGTGACCATGATCACTATCCTGGCCTTGATGCAGCCCTTCCAGGCGGTGGGCTGCGTGATGGTGGTGGGCGTGCTGCGGGGCGGCGGCGACGTGCGCACCAACCTGCTGCTGGACAGCGGCCTGCTTTGGGGCCTGGCCATCCCCCTGGGCCTCATCACCGGCTTTGGCCTGCACTGGAGCGCCCCGGCGGTATTTTTCTGCATGCGGTGTGACAACATCGTCAAGAGCGTGGCGGGCCTGTTCCGGCTGCGCAGCGGCCGCTGGATCCGGGTGGTCACCCGGGAAAACACCTGAGCAAAACAATGGGTTTCATTTTTTTAATATTTAAAAAGGAGTGTTTTGTATGAGCAAGATCGCATGGATCGGCACCGGCGTGATGGGCCGCCAGCAGGCGGGCCATCTGGTGAAGGCAGGCCACCCGGTAAAGGCCTACAGCCGCCGCTACGAAGCGGTGTGCCAGCAGGCGGAAGCGTTCGGTTTTCAGCCCTGCCAGACCATCCGGGACGCTGTGGCCGACGCGGAATTCGTGTTCGTTATGGTGGGCTATCCCTCGGATGTGGAGCAGGTGTTCTGCGGGCCGGAGGGCATCCTGGAAAATGTGCAGCCCGGCACCGTGGTGGTGGACATGACCACCTCCAGCCCCACGCTGGCCCAGAAGCTGTACGCCCTGGGCAAGGAAAAGGGCGTGGCCGTGCTGGACGCGCCGGTGTCCGGCGGCGACAAGGGCGCCCGGGAAGCTACCCTGTCCATCATGGTGGGCGGCGATGAGGAAGCCTTCCGGAAGGTGCTGCCCCTGTTGGAATGCATGGGCAAGAGTGTGCTGCTCATGGGCCCGGCCGGGTTCGGCCAGCACACCAAGGCGGCCAACCAGATCGCCGTAGCCGGCGCCACCGCCGCCTACACCGAGGCCATCCTCTATGCGGAAAAGGCCGGTCTTGACCCCCGCCAGATGCTGAAAGCCATCGGCGGCGGCGCGGCGGGCAGCTGGCAGATCGCCAACATGGCCCCCCGTGCCCTGGACGGCGACTTCGCCCCCGGCTTTTTTGTGAAGCACTTCATCAAGGATATGAAGATCGTCCACCAGGAGACCGCCGACCGGGGCGTGCGGCTGGAGATGCTGGAAAGCGTGCTGAAGCTCTACGAAGCGTTTGCGGCGGCGGGCGGCGAAAACGAGGGCACCCAGGCGCTGATCGACTTCTACCGCAAAAAATAAGGTATCCTTTTATAAAACAAAACAGGCGGGCGGCTCGCTTTTTTGAAAAACGGGCCGCCCGCCTGCATATCTATGAAAGATGTTTGGTTCAGCTGTGGATCAGCCCCAGAGGCTTTTGCCCCTTGCCCCGCCAGGCCGCCCGGTGCTGGATCAGCTGGGCCGCCACGCTCACGGCGATCTCCGCCGGGGTCTCGGCGCCGATGTCCAGCCCGATGGGGGTGCTCACCCGGTCAAATTCCGCCGGGGCCACCCCTGCCTGTTCCAGCGCCTGCCGGGTCATGGCGATCTTGCGGCGGCTGCCCATCAGGCCGATGTACCCCGCCGGGGTGGCCAGGGCATA
The DNA here is from genome assembly GCA_949291395.1 of uncultured Oscillospiraceae bacterium. Lineage (GTDB taxonomy): Bacteria > Bacillota > Clostridia > Oscillospirales > Ruminococcaceae > Allofournierella. Next base: position 5,038 of record CASEVW010000056.1, read on the forward strand.
GCGCAGCACCTCCTGGTCGTGCTGGTGGCCCCGGGTCATGATGACGATATAGTCCTCTTCGGTAACGGTGAGCTGGCTGAACACCTGGTCCACCCCGGCGCAGAGCACCGCATCCGCCTGGGGAAAATCCTCCGTCCGGGCAAACTCCGGCCGGTCGTCCGCCACCAGGTAGCCAAATTCCAGCCCCGGCAGCAGCGCCGCCAGCGCCCGGCCCACATGGCCCGCGCCGAACAGCAGCACCCGGCTTTGGGGCTGGCTGTCCGCCAGGCGGCGCACCCGCTCCACCGAGTCCTCCCCGGCGGGCAGGTAGGCAAACTCCACCCGCACGCTGCCGCCGCAGGCCATGCCCAGCTGGTTTTTGCCCACGTCGTTCAGGTCGTAATCCTCGATGGCGTCCGCCTTTTCCACCAGCACCCGAGCCGCCCGCTCCAGGCACACCGCCTCTACCTTGCCGCCGCCCACAGTACCGGCAAGGCTGCCCTGCTCAAACACAGCCATCAAGGCCCCCGCATGCCGGGGCGCCGAGCCCCTGCTCTCCACGATAGTCACCAGCACCGCCGCCTCGCCGGGCAGGCGCTGGAACAGCTGTTCCCAAACCTGTTTCATCTTGTTCTCCTTGCCGCGCCCCTGCCCCGCCGCTGTTTGAAACCAGCCGGGCGGGCGCATCGTTATACGTTTATAAGCATAACACTCCCCGCCCGCCAATACAAGGCCGAGTGGGGGGAGTTTCGCCGCTTTTGCAATATCCCTGCGGTCTTTTTCGTTTTGTAAATGGACTTATGTACCCGCCGCCCTGACGGCGGCAGAAAAGGAGCCAATTTATGTCATTCCAGCTTCCCGTTTACCGCGCGCCGGACTTTTCCGGCCCGGCCTTTGCCCAATGCCCCGACGCCCGCTTTGCGCCCGCCCCCTGTGACGGGGCCGCACCGGACGATTACCACAGCACCTCCATGTATCCGGAATACTTTCGCATCCAGGGCCAGTGGCGCCTGGCGGAGGAGAGCCGGATGGACAGCTGCGTGGTGCTTCGCCCCACCGGCCGGCTGGACGTGGTGGAGCTGCGGAACCTGAAACAGGGCGATCTTGTGGCCCTGGGCCGCACCGACGACGGCAGCCAGGGCGTTTACCTGCACGCCACCGGTTTTGCCGGCCCGGAGGCGGACAGTGAGGCCGATGCCTTCACCTTCCGCCAGGGCCGCAGCCGGGAGACCTCCTACTCCCGGGATTACGACCGGCTCATCCAGCTGCTGCGCCACGAAAAGGAGCACGGCAACATCCTGTGGGTGATGGGGCCCGCCTTCTCCTTTGACGCAGGGGCACGGGCCGCCATGCAGGCGCTGGTGGAGGCGGGCTACGCCCACGGTCTTTTGGCGGGCAACGCCCTGGCCACCCACGACCTGGAGGGTGCTTACCTGCACACCGCCCTGGGGCAGGACATCTACACCCAGAAAAGCGTGCCCGGCGGCCACTACCACCACCTGGACGTGATCAACTTGGTGCGCCGCAGCGGTTCCATCCCCCAGTTCATCCAGAACTGTTCCATCCAGGATGGCATCATGTACAGCATCGTAAAGGAACAGGTGCCCTTTGTGCTCACCGGCTCCATCCGGGACGACGGCCCCCTGCCGGAGGTCATCGGGGACGCTTACCAGGGCCAGGCAGCCATGCGGGGCCTTGTGAAGCAGGCCACCACCGTGATCTGCCTTGCCACCATGCTGCACACCATCGCCACCGGCAACATGACCCCCAGCTTCCGGGTGCTGCCGGACGGCACCATCCGCCCGGTGTACCTGTACACCGTGGACGCGGACGAATTTGTGGTGAACAAACTGCTGGACCGGGGCAGCCTGTGCGCCACCACCATGGTGACCAACGTGCAGGACTTTATCACCAAGCTGGCCCACGGGCTGGGTGTCTTATAAACTTTGATCAGGAGGTCTCTTCCCTTGAAAAAGCATCTCATTGCGGGCCTTTTGGCCCTCTGCGCCTGCGCCGGGCTGCTGGCCGGCTGCTCGGCGCCCGCCGGCGGCTCTTCCG